>WRER01000197.1 GCA_009779205.1 Methanobacteriota archaeon
CTTTGTTTTTAATTGAGACGTAAAACTGACACGTGTGGCAAAAATGTTGCGGCATTAATATTCATATCAACGTCAGAGTATAAATATTATTCATGTGTCCATTCTAAAACCAGTTTGATGAAATTCCTGTAAACAAAAGTATGAGAAAAATGAGGTCCCTGAATTCTCACTAAATTTTAACCTACGTTTACAAAAGAAACCCTTTTTCAAACTACATTTTTTGTTTTTGGTTTTTTCCTCTCTTTTTCGGCACCGATGGCTTAAGCGTCGTAAATTCCCATAGGACTTACGCAAAATTGCACGCTTGTATATTATAATGCCTTATTAAATCACTTCAATTAATTATTTTAAGTTAGCAAAAGTTTAACTCATGTTGATGTTTACGTAACTCCTATCAGACAAGGGTGCGTAACTCCTATCATGCTTTAAGACTGATGATGGATTCATCTGCAAAAACAAGCTTGTTTAAGTATTCCTCTTTGTATACAGGGTTTTCCGTTAAGAGATCTATCTTGCCGCTCCGAGTTTTTTATTATCTGGTCGTTTTTTTCGGAAATGAAGGACTTAGTCGACTTATGGCTTCACCGAAGTGGCCAGAACTGCTGGAAAAATATCAATTCACATCATATGCTCATATTCCCGCGTTGAGCTGATACGTGTGATCCCAACATAGTAGCAAAATGGGAGCCAACAATTATATTATTGGTTTCCAATAAAAAAATACCTGAAGATATATTAACTAGTATTCCAAATGACATAAAAAGAATGAATACAATGATCGATCTCTTTGATACCCAAATCAAAGAATTTGCTGATTCGAAGGTCATAGGTTAAATTAATGAGCGGGAATCCAAGGAGGTACTACCTATTAATTCTCATTATGTTATGTAGCATAACATGTATTGCAGGTTGTATAGATATATTTACGCTTGAAAACGTAAATAACACAAAACCAGTGTATCGTGTTGGTGTGACATCAGAAGAACCTCCCATCACTTACGTAGATACTGATGGAACCTGGCGTGGAATCGACGTTGAATCAATTCAATGGATAGGAGAAGAGATGGGATTCGAGGTTGTACTAGTTCCACTCATATGGAAAAACTGGTTGCCCATGCTTGAGTCTAAAAAAATTGATATCGTGTATTCATCAATGACAATTACCCCTGAGCGTGCTGAGCTAATAAACTTTAGTAACCCATATATGGTTGCTGATCAATGCATTACCTCTCATATCGATTCACATCTTACAATGGCAGACTTCTTGGAAGGAAAAGGAAAAATAGGAGTTATGAAAGGAGGTACCGGGGAGGAATGGGTTGTACAGAATCAGATAGAAAGTGGAGTGAGATTGTCATCACAAATTGTTCAATATGACAGCATCTCTCTCGCATTCCTTGATCTAGTAGGAAAAAAGATAGACTTTGTTATTCATGATACGCATGCAACTCGTGATGGGATTGTAAATACACCACTCTCTGTTATTGGAACAGTAGAAACAAATGAAAAATATGGTGTCGGTATGCGAAAAGATGACGTAGAACTGCTACAAACGATAAATGAAGGACTTAGGCGACTTATGGCTTCACCGAAGTGGCCAGAACTGCTGGAAAAATATCAATTTACATCATAGCTCATATTCCTGAGTTGAGCTGATACGTGTGCTCCCAACATAATAACAAAATGGGAGTCAACAATTTTATTTTTTCTTTCTTATTAAAACATACCTAAACCTATATTAACTAATATTCCAAATAATATTGGAACAATGAATACAATGCGCGATCTCTTTGATATCCAAATCAAAGATAAACGACTGAAAAGCCCAATTGCCATAGCTTCAATGGCAGGTATTACTAATGCAGAATACATTAAAAATCGTGCAAAATGGATAGGACTTGCATGTATTGGTGGATATTCTATCGATGAAAGAACAATAGAAGCATCACATGCGCTTGTAAAAAAAGCGCGTGAAGAATTCCTCTTTCCAAACCAAGAAAGTGCTTTAGACACCATTGAAGCAGAAATCAAAGAACTTGCTGATTCGGAGATCGTTATTTGTGTAAATCTTCGAGCTTCAAGTGCTGAATCACTTGCAATTGCAGCACGCCGACTGGGTGCTGATATTATCTATGAAATTGATGCGCATTGCAGACAAGAGGAGATGATTCAAGCAGGATGTGGAGAACATCTCCTGACTCATACAGATATCCTGTCACAATATATCTCTACATTGAAAGCAGAAGGGGTA
The DNA here is from genome assembly GCA_009779205.1 of Methanobacteriota archaeon. Lineage (GTDB taxonomy): Archaea > Halobacteriota > Methanomicrobia > Methanomicrobiales > Methanospirillaceae > Methanofilum. The sequence goes on from WRER01000197.1 coordinate 2,252, forward strand.
CTTGTGTCTGTTAAAATTCGAACAGGAGTTGCAGAGGACGACACTGCACTTGCACATCTGATCTGGAAAGCAGGCGCAGATATAATTCATATTGACTGCATGGATGAAGGGGCAAAAGCAGTGAAAATAATTCGAAATGCATGTCCATTGTTTATTATTGGAAATAATTCAATCAGTTCATTTGAAAGTGCAAAGGAAATGTTGACATATGGTGCAGATCTCATATCACTTGCGAGAATGTCACATTCAAACGTACTTTCTGATCTGTTTAATGACATGGTGCAGTATGCCAAAGAAACAGGCTGGTACAATGTTCCAAAGCAACTGTGCAGAGGAGGAGATATTCGTGCACTTGCATTTTGTTGCCCACCAGTCAAGCCATGTCCCCTAATTCCATACCTGAAAGAAATTGGGCTATCACCTCAAGAGTTTATAGATATGAAAACTGCAGGGGCTGGGCTCCCACTCATGGAAGGAGAGGGAACATGTTTTGGAACTCTTATTTTCTGCTGCAAACTTTCAACTCCATGTTTCGCACGAGATCTGGCTCTTCGTCGGGCATCTATGAGTAAAGCTACATTTATGAAAGAAAAACGGGCATTAGCAGATAAACTTCTTTCAATGCTATTTACCTGATACAATATGACATCGAACAGACAAAAACGTAACCTTCACCCAAGCGAATGTGCACAGCTCGCCATGATGCTGGAAGTGTGTGCATGGAAAAAGCCGGGAAATGTTGACAGATGCCACGACTACTCAGATACCTGGCTCGAACATTTTCTGGCAACAATGATATTTGCTCGTTCCACA
>WRER01000198.1 GCA_009779205.1 Methanobacteriota archaeon
TGGATGCGGCTGAATCGTTCGAATCTTCTGAGCCGGATTTTGATGGGTGATAATGAGGTGTTCTGCCTGCATAAACGCATGTCTGTCAGAGGAGACCTCTGAAAACGATGGGAGAAGCACTGTAGAACATTCTTCAAAAAATGAAACAATCTCTCCAGCCAAGAATGCTTTGAACTCTTTTACAGATCGTTTCACCACAGTTCCAGGGATATTGTACAATGGCTCCGGAAGCCGAGTTTTTTCATTATCTGAAAGGAGAGATGCAATCTCTAACAGAGGACGCTCCCCCATACCAAACACCAGCAGATCTGCTGGAGCATCAGCAAGTATCGACTGTCTGACCTTATCCGACCAATAGTCATAGTGTGCGAATCTGCGAAGTGACGCCTCTACACCACCAATAACAATAGGAACCTGGGGAACAGTGCGGTGCAATAGATCGGTATACACAAGAACTGCTCTATCAGGACGCAAACACTTCCCACCTGGAGAGTAGGCATCATCAGATCTTCGTTTTTTACCGGGAGTATAGTGATTCACCATCGAATCAACACTGCCAGATGAGACTGAGAAGAAAAGACGGGGTGTGCCAAGTGTGAGAAATGAATCTCGATCAGAGATATCTGGCTGTGAAATAACACCAACAGAATAGCCAGCTCCAGTGAGTGTTCTTCCAAGGAGTGCAGTACCAAACGATGGATGATCTACATATGCATCACCACTTACAAGAATAATATCAAACTGATCAATTCCAAGTGCACGCTGCTCACGCTCAGTTGCAGGAAGGAATGGAGGTTGATCTGCAGTAAGAGGCGGGAGAGGGTAAAAAGAATGATGCAACATAATGGATAAAATTGTTTAAAGTAAAAAAAGGTGGCGTAAAGCCTATTTTAAGATTCCGGGATCTCTATCACAAATTCTTGAGTATATGAATTGTCAGTGCTGACTGCATTAAATGGATGCTCAGGGTCATCTGGTTTGACTACCTTGACCATCGTTATCTCAAATGTCAAATCTTCTCCTGCAAGCTGATGGTTTGCATCAACAATCATGAATTCATCAGTAACTTCGATGACAGTTACCGGGACAAATCCCATACCACCGAACAGGTAGATAATTTCACCGACTACAGGAGGTTCTTCTTCTTCAGTTGGAATATCACGTGGGATCGCAATGACCATCTCCTCAGTCCAGTCACCATATGCATCCTCGCTTGGGATTGTAACGATCTTTGTCTCACCAACAGCCATTCCGCGAACAGCCTCATCAAAACCTGGAATCATAACTCCTGATGCGATCACAAATCCAAGAGGTTCAAACCCGACTGAACTGTCAAATACTTCACCATCTGACAGACTGCCAGTATAGTCTACTTCAACATAATCATCAGGAGCAGAAATACCTGGAGTAGAAACCATGGAGACAGAAATAGGTGTGCTTACAAGAGTAGCCAATGGAACCTCTTCCGGCGTAGCATATGTTTCTATTTCATTTGCATCATCCACAACAACAATGGGAGTGGACGTATCTTCAATGCATCCTGCGGTGAACAAAGCTGCAACCATACAGAGTATCAAAAGCACGGCAATGCCAATGCTTCGATTAATTCGCAAATTCATAATAAGATCTCTCGCTGTAATAGATTAAAGGTTATTTGTTTTTGTCATTTTTTGCAGAATTTTTGACATGGCTATTCTTGAATAGACAGATCTGAATTGAGTAAAATATCAGTAGAAAGACCAGATAATGAAACCGCAGCAAGGGCTCCGATAATGCCAAGTTCGCCTTCGACCTGCACATTGTGCTCACGTGCGACCTCTTTTGCCTCATCCAATGAGATAATACTGCTTCGGGCACGACAGCCATAGCTCCGAAGTGATGAGGGAATTACAAACCCTTGCTTAATTGCAACACCCCATTCAGGAGAGGCGCTTTCATCAGCAATGTATCGAATAATCTCATGAATCACCTCAGGTACACGCTTTGGAGGAACACAAACATCAAGTGCACTACATGAGTTTCCGGCAGTTTTATGTGCAAGATATGGATACAACTTAGCAACATGATGCCCAATTCCATAGACCCCTGGCTGCGAATCTAAATAATGAAGCAGACCGATTGCAAGTGCAAATGTTGCTCCTCCATCTTCATTGTCAGTATCATCGATCCCGATAATTAAATGAGTCAGAATCTTTGTCTTTATGAATCCATCTACAATAGCGCCATTTCGCTGAATCGTTACTTCACATACGCCTTCCGCACGGGACATCATATCAGTAACAGAGTACGCAGGTCCTCCAATAGAGCGGATATGCTGGATGAGCATTCCATCTTCAATATAAACTCCAAGAACTCCTACCGCAGGATGCGGATACAAACCAATATCTCCTGCATTGCCGAGTTTTCCCTCCCCAGCTGTCGCAAATTCACGAAGCACCGTTCCATCACGTTCAACACGACAAAGACTTCCTTTCGCCAGTGAGTGATGATATCCACAAAATGCCGCACAGGCACTGCTCATGCAATCATGATAGATCTCAATCTGATCGGTATCAACAGCGGTAAATATTCGGCGACACGTGGATGCGGGCATGGAACCTTTTGCTGCATATTTCGCAGGATATCTCCCATGGGGACGTTCAAGAAGGAGAACACAACCTTCCTGATGCAGACGTGAGATCCAGTCCTGAGCGGTACTTCTTGGAACCTGTGCTTCGGTTAAAATGTCCTGCACTGTAAAGTATCCCTTTTCTCGAGTGCGTTCTCGCATCAGTTTCAGATACATTCGTCTTCTGGTTACTACATCCACCATTGATACCTCTGCACAAACAAATGTTCTCAGATACTGCTCTGTAATGATATGAGGTAATAATAGAATAGATTATGGAAAGGCCATAAGAGGAAGGAGGTTGTTCGCAAATTATTGCATCTAACTAATAGGAGTTACACAAAAATCAACATGCCTTAAACTTTTGCCGACTTAAAATAATTAATTAAAGTAATCTAATATGGTATTATGATATACAAACGTGCAATTTTGCGTAAATCCTAACTAAA
>WRER01000199.1 GCA_009779205.1 Methanobacteriota archaeon
CATCCACTGCGAGGGAAATCGTTTTTTTCGCTTTTTCCGCCATGGTTGCGACGTCCTCGAAAAGCTGGTCTATCTCACTTTCGTATGCTTTGCTTACCATTATCCCACCTTTCCCGTTATGTATCTCTCAGTCAACTCTTCTTTTTGGGTCTCGAATATCTGGGCTGTATCTCCATATCCTAGGTAATTAACTCTTTTTCCGATATTGCAGGCGTGATCTGCAATTCTTTCCAAATACCTGGCAACAAGGATGAACTCCATCCCTTTCGTAATATGTCGTGGATCTTCCATCATATATGTGAGAGATTCTCGAGAGATCGAAGCCCACATCGAATCCACTTCCTTATCCTTTTTGAAAAGACAATTTGCTTTCTCTACGTCTTTTTCAAGGAGTGAGTCTATTGCTTCTGAAACGAGGGAGATGGATTTTTTTGACATTGCAAGGAGGGGATACTCAAATTCAATATCTGTTCTCTGTTTTCCAGCAAGATCAGCTATATTGTTCGCATACCTTCCCATGCGGTTTATGTCAGTTATTACTTTCATAATAACGAAAACGACTCTCAGATCAGTTGCCAGAGGGGCGTGCAGAGCTATCTGATCGATGCAGCGTTTTTCGATCATCACTTCCATGGAATATATCTCGTCATCCAATCTCTTCACTTCAGAAACATTTGTTTGATCGACGTTTATGAATGCATCCACTGCGAGGGAAACCGTTTTTTTCGCTTTTTCCGCCATAGTTGCGACGTCCTCGAAAAGCTGGTCTATCTCATTTTTGTATGCTTTGCTTGTCATTATCCCATCCTTCCCGTTATATATCTCTCAGTCAACTCTTCTTTCGGGTTCTCGAATATCTGGGCTGTATCTCCGTATTCGATCAAGTCGCCCATGTAGAAAAAGGCAGTTTTATGAGACACCCGTCCTGCTTGTTGCATATTGTGCGTGACTATGACCACAGTATATTCATTCTTCAGTTCTACCAAAAGTTCTTCGATTTTGGCAGTTGCTATCGGATCCAAGGCAGAACATGGCTCATCCAAGAGAAGAATTTCCGGATTTACAGCAAGAGCTCTTGCGATGCACAGCCTTTGTTGCTGTCCTCCGGAAAGGTCGTAAGCAGGTTTGTCTAATCTATCCTTGACTTCATCCCATATCGCTGCCTTTCTCAGGCTCTCCTCTACGATGTTCGCCAGATCCTTCTTATTTTTAACCCCATGGATCCTTGGTGCGAAAGCTATGTTTTCAAAGATCGACTTTGGAAATGGATTTGGCTTTTGGAACACCATGCCAATATTCTTTCTAACTCGCACGAGATCCATTTTACTGTCATATATGTCTGTTCCATCTCTCAAGATAACTTTCCCGGTGACTTTACACTCTCTTATGGTGTCATTCATCCTGTTAAGGCATTTAATGAAAGTGGATTTTCCGCATCCGGAGGGGCCAATGATTGCTGTCACTGAATTTTCTTCTATATCCAGATTAATGTCATTTAACGCCTGTTTTTCACCGAAAAATACGTTAAGATCTCTTATCTTTATTTTAGTGACCATATTACCACCTGTATTTGCTTCTGAATGTACTCCTGATTACTATGGCTACAAGGTTCATTCCTAAAACGATCAGCAGGAGGGCCAATGCAGCGCCGAATATCAATTCGCTTGGAACCCCGTACGATTGAGTCGATGTCCCGTATATGTGATAGGGGAGAGCCATGAACTTAGAGTTAATAGAGCTCGGAGGAAGGGACATAAAAAACACTGCTCCCGTAAGCATGATAGGTGCCGTCTCGCCGGCCGCTCTCGACAGAGCCAATATAATACCTGTTGAGATTCCAGATATGGAATATGGAAGCACATGGTGCACAGTCGTCTGCCATTTTGTCGCGCCAAGCGCTGTTGATGCATCTCTTATGGATTGCGGAACGGCTGCTATCGCCTCTCTGGAGGCCATGATCACTATTGGCAGAACCAAAAGACTCAAAGTCAGACTCGCGGCAAGAAGGCTGAATCCAAGGTTGAGTGCTGTCACGAACATCGCAAGCCCCAAAAGACCATAGACAATGGACGGTATTCCGGCCAGATTTCCAACAACAACTTTCCAAACTCTACCCATGAGTCTGTTTGATTGATATTCCGAGATATAAACTGCCGTAAGCACTCCCAAAGGTATCGCAAATAGTGCGACCAAACCCATCAGATATACCGTTCCTATAAGGGGAGTCACTATTCCTCCAGACCTCATTCCAACTCCCGGAGTGGTAGTGAAGAAATCCCAGCTCATCGCAGATATACCCATTATCACGACATATCCAACGAAAATTACAAGGAGGAGAACAACGATCAATCCACAGATATTGAAAAGGGTAAAGAAAAACTTTTCTTTTTTACGTCTTAATTCCAAATTATCAGTTTGTTTCTCGGATATCATGTATATGTCTCAGAGTATCTTGAAGCGATATAACCAGCTATGGTGTTGAACAGGAGTGTGAATAAGAAAAGAACGACACCTACCCCGAACAAAGCACTGTAATGAAGTCCTCCAACCGCACTTTCTCCGATTTCAAGTGCAATCGCTGCAGTCAAAGCTTTAACAGGATCCAGGGTATTGAATGTTATTTGAGCAAAATTTCCAGTTGCCATCAGAACAACCATTGTTTCTCCAAGAGCCCTTCCCATCGAAAGTATGACCGCCGCTGATATTCCAGACAATGCAGAAGGAATCAGAACGCCTTTTATCGACTCCCATTTCGTCAATCCAAGAGCATATGCAGCGTCTCCGAGCTCTTTTGGAACAGCATTTAAAGCATCTTCTGACAGAGATACTAAAATAGGAATCATCATCACAGCCAGAACGATTGCACCTGTAAGAGCGACCTGACCATTTGGCAATCCAAACAATATCTTAGTTACCTCTGAAATAAGTACCAGTGCGATAAGACCAAACACAACAGATGGTATCCCTGCAAGGATTTCTATGGCTGGCTTCAGAATATTTTTCATTCTTTCACTGGCCAGTTGAGAAAGGTAGATCGTGCATCCAATGCCTAAAGGA
>WRER01000200.1 GCA_009779205.1 Methanobacteriota archaeon
CTATTGGTGGAGTGACCGCTGTTGCAACTAAGCCAAATGTTCCAGCAGCACTGAACTATGAGATCTCAGTTACTCCTGATGCAAACTCCGCATCCGGATATGCAGATGGTATTGTTTCAACCACCTTCACTGTTAGTGTAATGGAAGGCCGATACGATGGAGCTATCACTCCAAAGCTAGCTGATATTGAGAAGGGCGATGTAGCCGGACTTGACTTCTACGACAATCTTACATCAACCCTGACCTACATTGACACTGCAACTGTTGCAGGTGGTATCAGCGCCTTTAACAAGGTATTTGGTTACCAGTCAGGCATTACCTGTACAAACTGTTAAGCAGTAATATAAAACCCAAAACCCTACACAGGGTATCTTTTTTTTATCTCGTGTTTTCTTCTCGTTCTGTTTTTGTTGTATTTGTGTTGCACATTGTGGAAATAATTATACCAATACAGAAATGTGTTGAACGAGTGAGCGTGGAGGCTGAACCCAAACTATGCGCAACCAGGGATTCTCCGCCCAGAGATCTGGACGAACCAAAAAAGGAGTTCGAAACATGGATTAAAAACGCAATAGCTGAGCTACTTCCTCAGGAAACAAAAGAGATCAAGAAAGAACTGAGCGACCTAACATACGCCATAAAAGAATTAACTGAGAGAATTGACAATCTGGAAAGAAAAATCTGAAGAAAAAAGCAAGAGTGCTAAAAAAGATGGGAACCGGTCACGGTACAATCATTGTACTCTATCTCTCTTTTCACTGCCATTTAACTTCTTTTTTCTGATATTTCACACCGTTTCAAGTGAAATCTTTTGATGTTGAATATCTATCCTCTTTTCAGGTACCACTCTCCTGCGTTCACATTTTGTGTTATCTGCATTACAGGTATACAGCATGGTATTTCACCAATTAACAGATAAAGATAAATAACGACTTCACCCAATACGAGAAGGAGAAAAGGATTGTACCATGGGAAGCAGCTTACTAATGTGGGATGAGACGCTTTTTCGCGACCCTGATGTATTTGAGATAGACTACATTCCAGATCAGTTCTCATATCGTGAAGGTCAGATAATGGAATTATCTCATCTCATTCGTCCAGCTGCACGTGGAGGCAGACCACTCAACAGCATTCTCAAAGGACTACCTGGAACAGGAAAAACAACCTGTACCAGAAAGATATTCACAGAGATAGAGGAGATGACAACTCCTATTATTCCAATTCACATAAACTGCCAGTTTGAAAACACGAGGTACGCTGTCCTCAGCCAGATCTATTATACACTCACAGGAACTCGTCCGTCAGGAGTTGGGAGATCCTTCAATACATTGTTCTCTGTCATCGCTAAAAAAATGGATGAGATGTCACGAATCCTGCTCATCGCGCTGGATGATGCAAACTATCTGCTGTATGAAAACGAACTTAATAACCTGCTTTACATCCTGCTTCGCTCCCATGAGACCTACCCTGGAACACGTATTGGAGTCATTGTAATTATCAGTGATATGGACACTGAGCTTGGACGAGAACTTGACAGTCGGGTTATGTCAGTTTTTGCACCAACAGAGATTTACTTTCCAGCGTACTCCATCGGAGAAGTCCGTCAGATCCTAACAGAGCGAGTACAACAAGGATTTTACCCAAATGTCATCTCTGACGACATTTTCGAACTTGTTGTTGAGACAACCCAATCTGTTGGTGATATGCGAGTTGGGTTAGATCTGTTGAAGCGTTCAGCACTCAATGCAGAACGTGATGCAGTGCGCGAGATCGAAGAAGAGCATGTTAACGCCGCATTCAAAATTTCAAAATATCTCCATCTTCAATTTTGCATCAAAGCCCTTTCGACAGAAGAAAAAACAACTCTTGCCACAATCGCAGAGCAGACAAAAGCAGGTGAAGAACTCACAACAGGAAGCCTGTTTGAGTTAATAAAGGCTAAAATGAAAATTGGATATACCAGATATTATGGCATTGTACAGAAATTGGATGCAATGCGACTGATTGACCTCAAATATCAGGCAGGAAAAGGCAGAGGCAGAACCCGTTTACTTGGCCTTCGGTACGAGCCTGAAAAAGTACTTCATTACCTTTCGCCTACCTGACTAGCAGGCAGGTAATCAGCTGTAATAAAAAAAAGATCAGTGAAGTCAAAACATGCTGAAAAGTCAGTACATGTTTGAAATTGGCTGAAAATCGCTCCCATTTTTACATCACCAAAAATCACCACCCCCACACAAATTGAACATACTTTTATATGCACCCGTGCCGAATTTTATGTATTCACTCAGCTTCACCATTCATTCAATTGCATATGATGAATGAATTTGGGCTCTGGAGTTATTTGATGATATAGAAATTTACACTGAAGACGGAGACTACGATGAGTTTGATAACGATAAATCTGCTCACAGGGCGCACCATTGAACAGGGCGCCTCAATGGAAGCCGGTAAGGAAAAACAGAGATATACTGCCGCATGTGGCATTATTGAGCTGAATGCAGATGACTTCAAACGTCTTGGCATTATGAAAAACACCAATGTACGTGTATCCAGTGACTTTGGAAACGTCATTGTAAAAGCAATCGAGGCTCGTGAGAGGCTAAACCCTGGTGAGGCATACATCCCAATGGGACCATGGGCAAACAGTGTTGTTAGCATCGAAACACACGGCACTGGCATGCCCATGTTCAAAGGTGTGCCAATAACTATCGAAGCTGCACCATTTGAGCCAGTACTAGATTCAATTCCCCTAATACGCAGTAAAGTCTTTGGAGGAAGTTCATGACAAAAGATATTACAGATGTAATTTGCCCATTTTGTGGGACCCTGTGTGATGACTTAGTTGTCACCGTGAGTGAGGATGGAAAGAAGATCCTCAGTGTAGAAAACGCCTGTGCAGTCGGTGCTGAGAAAATTCTGCACTCTCAGGCAAGTGATCGAGTAACCAGACCACGCAAGCTCCTTGAAGATGGAAGTTCCGTAAGCATCACCTATGAGGAAGCAGTCGAATACACCGCACAGATGCTGGCAAACGCTAAAAAGCCTACTATGTA
>WRER01000201.1 GCA_009779205.1 Methanobacteriota archaeon
GGTTCATGCAACCTCGATGGAAGATCTTATACCAGTCATCCAAACGATCTATCACACAAAAATCGCAGAAGATAAAGACATTGCTTCCACTGAGGAACTATTTGAGCAGATTCACAACATCTGTGGAGATGTGCTTGAAGAATGTGGAATCACATTGCAGCCAGGCCTGATTTGTCAGTCAATGTATGGAGAAGATGAAAGATATCATCTCAATGGCACATCATATGCCAGTGATGAGTACATACATAATCTCATCGAACTGGTACAGGCACATGATATTATCTTTCTTGAATCTCCACTCTGGGGTGGAGATGTAAAAGGATATGCATTATTAACAAGTGAAATAGGAGATACAACTCTTATTACAAATGCAACCTGGCAAGCAGTATCTAATACGCCAATTCACATTCACGACGTATTAACATCAACAAACAGTATGATAATTTCCCCTACCCTTGGCACTATCAGTGATATCTATGAAATGAACAAACGTGCTCAAAAGCACGGTCTTGAGACGATCATCGGAGATAGTGTTGTACCTGCTGATCCAACCTGTGCCCATATCGGATGTGCATGTGGTTGTATCGGAATTCAAATCGGTCAAAACGGCCAGGGAATAGAAACACTTAATGAACTAATTCGGATTGAGGAGTCCTTATGAATGGAAATGAGATGGAAATCGAATTAACCGAGCCCCTTGTATCAGTAGAGGAATACCTTGCTGCTGGTGTCCATATTGGAACACAGCAGAAAAGCATCGACATGAAAGAGTTTATCTACCGCGTACGCGGAGATGGATTGTATATTCTTGACATCTGTGCAACAGACGAGCGCACTAAACTTGCAGCAAAGTTTCTGTCACAGTTTGATCCAACCAAAGTCCTCGTTGTGACATCACGTCAATACGGCCAGCACCCTGCCAAGCGGTTTGCAGAAGCAATTAATGGCATTCCAATGGTTGGACGCTACATTCCTGGCACTCTGACAAACCCAGGTCTTTCCCGCTACCGTGAACCGGAAGTCGTGGTTGTTACAGATCCAGTCAGTGACGCCCAGGTTATGAAAGAAGCAGTGCAGGCAGGTATTCCAATCGTTGCACTTTGTGACACAAACAATATGACGAGTTTTGTCGATCTTGTTGTTCCAACAAACAACAAAGGTCGAAAAGCCCTCTCAATGTTGTACTTCCTGCTGACAAAAGAGCTGCTCCGCCACAAGGGAATTAAAACGGCACTCACACCAGAAGATTTCGAGACGGATATGTAATGGGATAGAACCCTTACAACCTTTCTCTCATCTGAAATATTTTGGATATACTGACATGTTGGTCAGACCATGTGCCTATGCTGGCTCCTTTTATCCAGCTGATCCTGATTCTCTTTTTCGTACCCTAGAGTACTTGTTCTCTCATTCTGATGAGTACAGTTCAATACGGGTATCTGAAAAAGTATATGGAATTGTATCTCCGCATGCTGGTTACGTCTATTCAGGACAGATTGCAGCAATTGCACTTTGTGCACTTGGAAATAAAGGTGGAAGCCCAGATCCAGACTTCACAGGAACGATTATTATCATAGGTCCCGGCCATAGAAGTCCACATTCTGCGATTTCATCATGCGAATGGGAGACACCCCTTGGAAATATCGCCTCAGATGAGCAACTTGCAAGTGTAATCTCTCATGTGAGTGGTATTGCAATCAATGAGCAGGTGTTTCTGCCTGAGCATGGAATAGAAGTAATTCTTCCCTTTGTGAAGTACCGATTTCCAAATGCACGGTTTATTGCGATTCAACTGGGAGATCAACGACTCGAACCTTCCATAGCACTTGGAGAATCAGTTGCTTCATGTATCGCTGATTCAGGAAAAAAGCTTGGAAAAGATGTGTATATCATTGCATCAAGTGATGGCTCTCATTATATTTCACATAATGAAGCAAAGAAGACTGATACACTGACTTTATCAACCTTGTCAGATCTCGATTGTTATGAATTTTATAAACGGGCAAAGCATACGACAATGTGCGGGTATGGTCCAACAATTGCAATGGTAACTGCTGCTCAGATATGTGGAGCAAAACAGGGAGTCTGTTTGGCATATCAAACATCAGGAGATGTTACTGGTGATCATGCACAGGTTGTTGGATATGCAGCAGTAGCGGTGGTATGAAAACGAAATGGCGGTGAGGTAATGGCGACATGGAGTGCACCTGGAAAGCTGATTCTGTTTGGAGAACATGCAGTAGTGTACGGAAAACCATGTATTGCAATGGCAATTCGTCCTCGGGTGTATGTAACGGTCAGAAAAACTTCACATCCCCATCATGCCAGATCGCTGTATATTGAGCAGTGTTTTCGAGAGATGGGAGTGAGAGGAAGTGTCTATATTAATTCTCAGATCCCCAGCTCTTCAGGTCTTGGCTCTTCCGCTGCGGTTACGGTGGCAACGCTTGCTGCAATTAATGAGGAGTTTCATTGTGGAAAAACAATCCACCAAATTGCAGAGATCGCTTTTAGGATCGAGAAGAAAGTGCAAAAAGGAAGGGCAAGCCTAACAGATACATCAGTTTCAACCTATGGTGGCATGTTTTTGATCTTACGTGGGGAGAGAAAAAGGCTTGCACCACAGAATCACCAATTTGTAATTGGAAATTCACAGATATCGCACAGTACCTCGCGAATGGTTGAGCGGGTTGCACAGTTTAAGGAGAGGGAACCTTTCATCTGTGAGCCAATTCTTGACTCCATTGAAAGTGTCAGCTATCAGGCTCTGCAGCACATGCATGATCCTGCCCGCCTTGGGGAACTGATGGATATTAACCACGCATTGCTTGAAGCACTTGGGGTTGGGCATCCTTCATTGTCACGTCTCGTGCTTGCATGTCGCCAAACTGGTGCATATGGGGCAAAAATTACAGGAGCCGGGGGCGGTGGATGTATGGTTGCGCTTGTTCAAAAGAATCTCAAGGGGAGAATTGCTGGAGCAATCGAAGTGTTTGATGGTCGAGCCATTATTACATCACTTGATTGTGAAGGGCTTCGTCGAGA
>WRER01000202.1 GCA_009779205.1 Methanobacteriota archaeon
TCAGGAAGCGGCTCAGCTATCACTGCAGATTTTACTGCAACACCAACCACAGGGTTAGTGCCATTACCAGTACAGTTTAGGGATCTCTCATCAGGCAACCCAACAATGTGGCACTGGGACTTTGGAGACGGGCAGACATCCATGTCTGCAAACCCTGAACATACCTACACAACACCAGGTGTATACACAGTAACACTTACCGCAAGCAGCCAGACAAGTGGATCAAATACACGGCAAAGAACAGCATATATCACAGCCAGCAGCCAGGTAGTCGGACTCATTGCATCATTTAGTGCAAATCCAACTGGTGGAACAGCACCACTGAGTGTGGAATTTAAAGATACATCCATTGGGAATCCAATAATGTGGTACTGGGAATTTGGAGATGGACAGACTGCAACGATTGCAAATCCAAAACATATCTACACTACACCAGGCACATATGCAGTAAGACTGACAGTCAGCAACCAGGTAGCAACTGATACAACCATCGTAGAGAATGCCATTATTGTTATTGGCGGAGGTGGTGGGAGTGAGGCAGACTTTGTTGCATCACCAACAAGTGGTGTGCTGCCATTGACTGTCCAGTTTACTGATATCTCCAATTTCAATCCAGTGCGCTGGCTCTGGGAGTTTGGGGATGGAGCTATCTCAACCGAACAATACCCACAGCACGTATACAAAAACGCTGGAGCGTACACGGTAAGGCTCCGGGTTACAGATATTTCAGGTCTGGTTCACGAGGTCAGAAAGCAAGGCTTCATACATATTCAACCTGCACATCCTGGTGCACATGGAAGGATTGAGATCAGCTTTGCACCAGACAGAGCATCTGTAATATTAAATGGAGCCAAAGTTGGAGAGACAGAGTTCTTAAAGACCTATACCATACCATCTGTTCCACCAGGTACCCATCAACTCCGAATTGTGAAAGACGGATTTGAAGACTTTAACAGGGAAATAGCAGTTCGTCCAGGAACTACAGAGAGAGTGCAAGGAAGGATGCTGCAAACGTCATCACCAGGAGGTACCATATCAGTCTCTACATCTCCTGATGGAGCAAATGTTTTTCTTAATGGACTGCCTCTCGGAACAGCGCCAATCTGGAGACCTGGTGTATCACCAGGATTTCACACTCTTACCATAACAGCCGGGAACTACTATGACTGGTCACGTGAAATCCAAGTATCAAGCGGAGAAGTCTCGTATATCACTGCTGTACTGTTCCCACAATGGTGGTCTCAAGAGACCGGCGTTGTAACGGTCTCATCTATACCTGCTGGCGGCACAGTCTTTGTAAATGGAGCATCAGTTGGGCAGAGCCCAGTGACAATTTCCGACCTGGAAGCAGGAACACATACCATCTCTGTCGAAGTTGCAGGATATGAACCATGGGAAGAGACGACTACCGTGTATAAAGGTCGAACATCGTACGTTGTTGCAACATTGGATACTGTTGCTGCACTCGATGGATAGTTATCTTTTCAACAATAATTTTTTATATTTCAAAAATTTCGTTTTTTTAATGTTTTTTTGAATTATCATAGTACTCTAAATTCTCTTATTTCTTAGTATAGTACCTGTACATCTTACAGGAAGTCTGGGTGTGCAAGGAGATTACATGTATGATTACACTTCTACAAAATACAAAATTCACCTCTCATTCCATACAGATGGTCTGGTGGAACGACCTGATGTGGTTGGTGCAATTTTTGGTCAAACTGAAGGATTACTCGGAGAAGAGTTGGATCTTCGTGAGCTTCAACGCATGGGAAAAGTTGGGAGAATTGATGTCCAGCTACAAAGCTCGAAAGGGGAGGCGAATGGGTCTATAGCAATTACTTCTACGCTCGATCTCGCAGAGACTGCAGTGCTTGCTGCATCGATGGAAACAATTGAACGAATAGGCCCATGTACTGCAACAGTTGAGGTCGCCGTGATTGAAGACATCCGTGTCACAAAACGAAATCAAATTCGCGAACGGGCGAAAGTTATCTTACTTGAACATGTTGATGAGAACAGTATTGACACAGAAGCCTTGATCACAGAGATCAGAGAAAGCCAACGTGTTGGACAGATAGAAACATATGGGCCAGAAGAGCTTCCAGCAGGCCCGCATATAGAGCAATCTGATGCAATTATTCTTGTTGAAGGACGAGCAGATGTGTTAAATTTATTGCGTGCCGGAATTAAAAATACGCTTGCAGTACAAGGAACGAATATACCACAGACAGTAATTGATATCTGCAGACAAAAAATCGTGACAACTCTTTTTGATGGAGATCGGGGAGGAGATCTCATCCTGCAAGAACTCCTTCAAATTGCAGATATTGATTTTGTTGGATTTGCTCTCAGAGGCGCATCTATTGAAGATATGAGTCGAAAAGAGATCACAAAAGCCCTTCGAAACAAGGTTCCAATAGAGTACGTGCGTTCCGGGCAGATTGAACACTTTTTGAAACTGAACAACGCACCTGCATTCCGATTGGAAGCAGGCACAGATGAAACAGCCGATCTTGCACCCAGTGAAAATACGAGCGAAATTGCTGTAGAAGAAAAAAGAACGTCTATGTCAACTACTGATAAGATGTGGAGCGTCATTGATCAAACAATAAACAGTGGGGATCTCGCCCTGCTGGATCAACATGGAGAACCCATTTTTAAAGGAAGAGCTGATGATGTGGCACAAGTACTCACAGAGGTTGTAAAGATACACACTGATGCGAATGCCCTGATCGTAGATAAGCCAATCACACAAGCCCTTGTTGATCTCGCAGTTGACACGCGCCTAAAAGTCTTTGCTGCCCCATCATTCACCGGATTGGTAAAACAACCCGTCAATATACAGATTATCCAATTTTCCACATAAACCCCCTTTTGAGTCAGATTATTTAAGGTAATAGCATACATAAAGTACGGATAGAAATATGCATAAAGATGAGTTGATATCCCTTCATCAAATGCTTGTTGATATTAAAGATTACTTGGAGAAAAACGATGCATCATCGGATTTTTCCTCATACAATGATCTGAA
>WRER01000203.1 GCA_009779205.1 Methanobacteriota archaeon
GGGGGCGCAGGAAATAACACCATCAATCGTCTTCACCACATGGGAGTAGCTGGTGCAGAGACGATAGCAGTAAACACTGATCATCAACACTTAAAGATGATTCAGGCTGACAAGCGCATTCTCGTTGGCAAGTCCCTCACAAAAGGTCTTGGAGCAGGAGGATATCCGGATATTGGAAAGAAAGCTGCTGAGATGTCACGTACAACTCTTGAAAATGTGCTCGAATCGGCAGACCTCTGTTTTATAACAGCAGGAATGGGTGGAGGAACGGGAACGGGAACAGCCCCGGTTGTTGCACAGATCGCAAAAGAACAAGGTGCAATCGTTGTGGGTATGGTGAGTTATCCGTTTGATGTTGAAAAGGCCAGACTTATTCGTGCAGAAGATGGTCTTGAAGCATTATCAAAAGCTGCTAATTCAGTTATTTTACTTGACAATAACAAGTTGAAGAGTTTTGTACCGAATCTTCCACTAGCCCAATCCTTCTCAGTCATGGACCAACTCATCGGTGAGACCATTAAAGGAATTACTGAAACGATTACTGAACCTTCCCTCATCAACATTGATTATGCAGATGTCCGCGCCATTATGAGCAAGGGTGGCGTTGCAACAATGCTTGTTGGAGAGAGTAAACAGCAGAACAAAGCAGAAAGCGTCGTTAAGGAGTGCCTCTCAAACCCAATGCTCGACATTGATTATCGAGGTGCTACAGGTGCTTTAATTCATGTCACTGGTGGCAATGACCTTACTCTGATAGAAACAGAAGAGATCGCCGCATCATTGACACATGAGCTGGATCCCGGTGCAGATGTTATCTGGGGAGCTCGTATTCGTGGTGATATGGAAGGAAAAGTCAGGGTGCTTGCTATTATGACCGGAGTGCAGAACGGCGATAGCAGACCACTTCAGACGAGGGAATCCTACAAAGAGTACCTGAGCAAGTTGCAAGAGAAGAGAATAAATCCACGTACTCCTGACATTGCACGTATCTCAGGACGGGCTCCAGCAGCAAGTGATGTTGGCAGCGGTCTTGATATCACGTGGTTTTAACATACAATAGCATAGAGCTACTGTAATATAGGTGTCGCCAAATAGAATACCAACATCCAACCTTTTAATCAATTGATGCTTTTTCTACTTTTTTTATTTTTACTGTAACTAAGTAGTTATGTACAGTTTAAAAAACGGCTTTATGGGGTTATCTGCCAAGTGTCTGATGAGCTCGTGCAAGATGCTGAGCAGCCTGTGCTCCAAGTAAAGAGAGTTCTCCGGCAAGCACTCCAGCAGCAATGATCTCAGCCAGTTTTTTTGCATGAGCTCCCGGAACATCTCCTTCTCCGTTCACTCCAAGAAGAGAAAGACAGTCCTGTTGTGTCGCAACGCGGGTTCCTCCTCCGATGGTGCCGACAGGAAGAGCTGGTAATGTAACGGCTGCATAGACTCCATCATCTGTTGGTTCGATCGTGGTGATACAAAGTGATCCTTCAACAACGTGAGCAGGGTCCTGACCTAATGCAATGAACATCGCACACACGATGTTTGCAGCATGAGCATTGAACCCGAGGCTATGGGCACGTGCTGAACCTGCAAAATTTTTACGGATATGAACATCAAGGAGTGATACAGCATTTGTTTTGAATATTGATTCTATGTCAGCGTGTTTCAAATGTACACCCGCACTGACTGTTTTCCCCCTTCCCATGATGCTGGTGACTGCCGCAGGTTTTTTGTCAGTACAGAAATTTCCAGATAGTGAGACGAGCTTTGCACCGGTTTCCTTTGATATGAGTTCACAGGCTTTTTCACTGGCTATTGTGGCCATGTTCATTCCCATGGCATCGCCGGTGAAGAAAGAAAATCGTGCATATACACTTGTGCCCACAGTCACCACATGGATTCCCTGTAGTTTTCCAAATCTGGTTGTTGATTCAGCAACATCTGCAACCTCTTGTTTATGATTCAAAATCCAGTCATAAACTTCTTTTGCATGAGAAATAGAGTGTGTTGAAAATACTGGTGCACGAGTCATGGCATCGGCAAAGATTCTGACGTCTGCACCACCTGCTTTTGTGATGGCACTGCATCCACGGTTTACTGATGCGACAAGGGCTCCTTCGGTTGTTGCGAGGGGTAACCAGAATGACCCCTCTGCATATTCTCCATTCACGACGAGAGGACCAGCAACACCGAGAGGCACTTGGATGGTACCTATCATGTTTTCACAGTTTTTGAGAGCAACTTCATCAACAGGGATCGTGTATGCACCAACATGTACAAGCGAACAGGCAGTTTCTGCCTCAATATATGCTCTTCGTATGTCAAGAGCATCTCGTACAGGAACCTCACCTTCAAGAGAGTACACCTTTTTTGTGCCGTTTTGAAGCTGTGCTATATACTCAGCATATGTTGCCATGATGAATGTATGTAACTGCAAAGAATAAAGCAATCACGGCAGATGAAGTTTGAAGTTTGACAAAAAGGAGTGAAATAAACTCACCTCTTTTTTCATTTATGTTTGCGTTTCACGGGGAAATAGTATTTATTCTAATACATCCAATTTATGATTAATGACGACAACGATATGGAAACGTGACTGGGGTATGACTACTCGAATCATTCTCACATGGTCTTTACTCCTCCTCGTCTATCTCGCCTTCATGGGTGTATTGGTGTTCTTTGGGATGAATATGAGTTTCATTCTCATCATGATCTTTGTAATGGCATTTGCACAGTACTTCTTCTCCGATAAGATGGTATTGATGACAACCAAAACAAAAATTGTCAGTGAAACTGAATATCCTGAACTCCACCGCATGATCGAGCATATATGTGCAGATGCCGGAATTCCAAAACCCCGTATTGGTATTATGCCGTCACCAATGGCAAATGCATTTGCAACAGGCAGAAGCCCAAAACATGCCGTTGTAGCAGTTACTGATACAATCATGCGTGTACTGAACAAAGAGGAACTGCAAGCAGTGCTGGCACATGAGATAGCACACATTAAAAATCGTGATATCCTGACA
>WRER01000204.1 GCA_009779205.1 Methanobacteriota archaeon
CTCCATTCATACTATTGCTTCTCCATTCAAAAATACACCTGTCCCATCAATTACAACACCCACGACCTGAGCATCAGAAAACACGGAAATAACAGCAGATGCTTCAGATGGAGGCACAACAATCACATATCCCATTCCCATATTAAACGTTTTATACATCTCAAGAACAGAGATACCTCCAACCTGCTGCATCCAACGGTATATCTCCTGTGGTGGAAGAGGGTTATGAATGGAAAACCCGTATTTTGATAATCGCTTTAGATTTAAAAGCCCCCCACCGGTAATGTGACACATTCCATGTACATCACAGCGTTTCGTAAGTGTTAGCACCTCATGATAAATTCGCGTAGGTGTCAGCAACTCTTTTCCAAAGCTTTTACCATAAAATTCTTCATGCATCCCTGCATGAGCATGAACAAGAGAACGTGCCAGAGTCAGACCATTGCTGTGAATCCCAGATGATGGAATTCCCATAATCAGATCGCCTGTCACAATCTTCTCCCCGGTCACCACATCACTCTGTTTTTGAACACCAAGAACAGCACCAGCCAAATCAAGGCCCGTCACCATACCTTTCAGGGTTGCGGTTTCTCCACCGATAATTGAGATATTTGAGAGCTCAGCCCCACGATTCAGCCCTTCACCTATTTGTTCCATCTGTGACAAAGAAAGTGAATCTGTTGCGATATAATCAACAAATGCAATCGGTTCAAGATTCATCACATACAGATCATTCACATTCATTGCAATGCAATCAATCCCAACCGTAGACCAATCCTGCATCTCATCAGCAACAAGCATCTTCGTTCCAACGCCATCAGTTGCTAATGCAAGCACATACTCTCCAAATGAAACCATCCCTGCAAAATGGCCTGATGTGGAGACCGGCTGATGATCTCCCTTTCTTTGGAATTTCAGCTTTGAAATAAGAGCAGAGACTGCCTGTGCCTCAAGATCGATATCAACACCTGCGTCTTTGTAGGTCTTTTGTGTCATACCTTTCCATCTCTCTTAACTCATCTCATGTTCTGCATATGACAATCTAAACTCATCATGCAGCACATGTACCGCACGTGCCCCCTGATCACCTTGTACAACAAACGAAATATTTACCTCACTCGAGCCCTGCGAGATCATCATAACATTAATTCCCGCATTTCCAAGCGCAGAAAATGTCCTACCCGCCGTTCCAAGTGCTCCATTCATCCCAGAACCAACAACTGCGACTGCACACACATCACAATCAACCACAACCTCACGTACCATGCATTGTCTGATGAGAGGCATCAAAGACTCTCTTGCACGTTCTGCCTGCCCTTCATCAATAACAAGAGTGATATTTGCTTCACTTGAAGCCTGTGAGATCATCATAACATTAATCTGAGCCTCTGCAAGCGACGAAAAAATGAAATTTGCAACACCCGGACGCCCGATCATCTGAGCTCCTGCAACAGTCACGGTTGCAACCTTCTCAATATATGTAATAGCTTTTACAACCCGTGTATCATCGTGTTTTCCTGCCGAAATCAGTGTTCCAGGAGCATCAGGGTTAAAGGTATTTTTCACAAATACTGGAATTGATTTCTGCATTGCGGGTTCAATTGAGCGCGAATGCATCACCTTTGCACCAAAATAAGAAAGCTCCATCACCTCGATATATGACAATTCATCAATAACCCGTGCATCCGAAACAAGACGGGGATCTGTTGTCATAATGCCATCTACATCTGTCCAGATCCAGATCTCATCAACATCAAGTGCTGCTCCTATGATTGATGCGGTATAATCAGAACCACTCCGCCCAAGCGTGGTAACAATCCCTTCATCAGTGCACCCCATAAATCCGGTGATGACCGGAATGAGTGGATCTGAACCGGTGATCAGAGGAAGAATGCGATCCCGGATACGCTGTTCACCTGCTGGTAATGCCATTGCATCTCCGTGAGAACGAGTCGTAAGTACTCCTGCTTCACAGCCGTCAAGTGCAGCTGATGCAAGCCCCATCTCACGCAAACATGCATGTACAATAGGTACATTCAGTCGTTCCCCAAATGAACTCACATAATCAAAAGAACGTGGCGTAAGCTCCTTGAGATGGTAAATTGCCCGCAAAAAGTTGCCGAGATTTTCAATGCGGCGCTGAATAACAATAGATACCTCATCATAATATGATGGAGCAGCTCCTTGAAGTGCAGTAAGATGACTCGTAGAAAGATCAGCAAGTAGCTCCGAGATGCCTTTTTCCTCATATCTAGTCAGCAACTCAGATGCTGTATTCATGATTGCATCTGTGACTCCTCGCTGCGCAGATACAACTACTATAAGCTCATCGCCTGCATCATGATATTGCTTGATAATTTTTGCTGCTTCGCACACCACATCTGCATTTGCAACTGATGTGCCACCAAACTTCATTACTCGTCTCATCAGTCTTCTGTCCTGTGTCAGTATAACTTGCTAAATATATTTTGCATTTCCTGTCTTTTATCTTCACTGATTCTCTGTAATCCACATTTTGCAGATATTTTTCAACAGAACTGTTTTTCTCCTGCGTTTCAAAAATAGCGCACAATTCCACTATTACTCTTCTGACTTTCACCTCAAGAGACGTACGGCATTCTCTATCTAAGCACTTAAACTCATAGTACAGTCCATTATGGCATTTCAAGGATCTGCTCCATTTTCCATAGCGTTTTTTCATGCCCATAATAAAATAGGACAAAAGAGAGTATAGAGGAATAATTGGAGAAAAGTGTTGCTTAAAAACATTTCACGTGGAAAAGAACTCTGAGATGGGAGTTATTCCCTTCTCTACAATTCCCTCAAGAATCCGTAAAAATTCGTTTTTCTTGGGTGTTATTCAGATATATTCACGAGCTAGCTGTTTCGAGTTCTGAGGATCTGCTCAAGAAGGGCAAGATCGCCAGCAAGAGCGGAAAGGCGGCCATCAAGAGCATCCAACTCAAGAACGGCA
>WRER01000205.1 GCA_009779205.1 Methanobacteriota archaeon
AAAAGAGATCTCTGGATCATAGAACATGTACTCTATATCTGCATGTATTTTTTCAGGTACACCCTCTTCTGGTGTTTCAAAGAGTGGATCAGGAAATGTATGACGTGTACTATCTCTCCTGGGCCAATTTCTTTCATCGTGCTTTATTGGATCCATCTATTCACACCTTCACTGCATATGAATTAATTGTAATTGTATAGTATGGTATTTGCTATCTTATCATTGATATGATGTGACAAGGGGCATAACTGGGGTCTGCATATTTCCCGCAGATTATATATATTCACGTTCTGAAGTCTGATCGTTTCTTTGAATTACCTTTAAAATACGTAAAACTACAGTAAATCTCCTTTCAAGGTCTGCAAATTCAGATGTAATATGTGATGGAAGATGTTCAGTGTTATAACCATTTTTCATAGCATATACAATTCTTTGAAGTTCGTTGATCTCTGCTTCAATTTCATGTGCTGCCTGCAAAACACGGGCATTATGCTCTATGTTATCTTGTTTTCTTTTGCCACCATCATCATTGGATGTGTTATATGTGTTTGGTGGATAGGATGCTGATCCAGGTAATGGTGATATCGGATTTGAAATTGGTTGCGCTGACGTTAATAATGTAGTTGCTGTCTGTTCGATCTCTGAGGCATGTTTTTTCAGCTCTGTAAGTGTGCTCTGAATGTCTTGTATTTTCTCCCTGTTTTTGGCTGTACCTTGGAGATTTGCATCTGGCTGATAGATACTTTTCTCTATACGATCCAGGAGCCTGTCAAAGGATCGTGCAATCTCTGCAATTTCATCATATCCTTTAGGCTCAATTTTTCGTGCAGATCTTCCCAAAGTTAGCTCTGTAAGTCCAATTGCAGTCATCTGAAGTGGAAGAGTAAGAAAACGAACGCCATACCAAATGCACATGACACCAAGAATCGTTGCGACAAGACCCATTATTCCAAGTTTGATCACAACCGGACGAACCTCTTTCATGATAACATCGGTTGGATAAAAAACTTCTACAAGCCAAGGTGTGTTTGTCCAAGAGACATAAATTGGAGCATAGACCTCGATGTACCCATTTCTTACTCGATACCCTGATGTTCCATAGTCGATATTGATAATGTCATTGGAAAGAAATGAATGAAATTCTTCCATCGGCTGATTCCGAAGCTCAGGTCTTCCTGTTGCAGCGGCAATCAATCCTGAATTACTGATGATAATCATTTCTCCTTCGCCACGGCGTTTTTTCACAGCATCTGCGTGGTCCTGGAGTCTATCAAGCTTCACATCTACCATTGCAACGCCTAAAAACGTGCCATCAACTATGATGGGGGAGCTGATAGTCGTCAGTAATTCACTTTTCCCAACTGTGTGTATGAAAAATGGCTCAGTAATAACAGAAGATCTTGTCTCCTGTGGTCCAAGGTACCACGCATCTGTAGTGTATCCTGTGGCAGGCTGCACATAGATCTCTCCACTTGGTGCTTTATGGAAGTATGGGACAAGTCTTCCTGTTTCGTCATGGTACATTGACTTTTCATAGGCAAAATCCCTCCCATCAAAAGCATTTGGCTCCCAGACGATTCCTCCGCCATGGAGGTACGGACTTGAGCTAAATACCGGAACGAGCATACTTATCGCATGCGGTCTGCTGAGGGGAATATTGTAGGATTTCACTCCTTCAAACATCTTTGCAACAGTCCTGCTGATTTCAAGAGATGAATCGAGTTCGTCCATGATTCTGTTTGCAATACCGGCAGCATAGTCTGATGTGCTGGAACCAAGACTTTCAATGGTTTCATTTTGAACTACAGATACCGCATATATTGTCACGACACATCCGGCCAGTAGCATGAAGAATCCACATAGTATGAACAGCTTCAATTGAAATGAACGGTCGAATGCAGATCGTAATGATCCAATGGTACCAGAATTCATGGGTTTGTCTCAGTATTGATCTTACTATGTTTCATAGACATTGTGATATGGTTTGTGGAAATGGATAAAATAACAGCACCATACATATAATCTACAATTGGAAAAAGGGGTTAAGTAGTGCCAGATTCATGTATCCAGCTGCTTATCGTGCTTTTCTCTTATGCTATCATCTCAAAGAGCTTCACAACATCGGCGAAGTCAATTCTTCCATTTTTATTAAAGTCAAACGCTGTAACTGGTTGATTTGTAGAGATCCAGTCCATATTGTTGAAAAAAACAATGATGTCATTGAAATCCAGACGCCCATTTCCATTTAGATCTTCATGCAGTCCATCGCCATTCAAGTCCCTTGGTGGTGCAGAGAATCCAGGCAGGGGCTTCACCGCTAAGGGGGCTGTTGGAGTCGAAATTGGAGTAGTTGTCGGTGTCTGGATAATGGTTTGTGTCGGTGTTGGTGTTGAAGTCTTTATAGGCGTTTGTGTCGGTGTTGGTGTTGAAGTCTTTATAGGTGTTTGTGTCGGTGTCGGTGTCGGTGTCGGTGTTGAAGTCTTTATAGGCGTTTGTGTAGCAGTTGGTGGAGTGCTCCCTCCTTTTGCTGCTGCAACTGCTTTCTCTGCATTAACTCTTCCGCCACTTTTGACTTTTCCATTCAATGCAGATGTCTTATCAACATTTTGCATTATGGATGACTTCAATGATGAAGGAGAGAGAGACGGGTTTACTGAAAGCATCAAACCTGCAATACCTGATACAAAAGGTGTTGCCATTGACGTTCCTTTCATTTCTACATATGGTGTATTCTTTGATGTTGGATATGTTGATAATATGGCCACACCAGGCGCTGCAACATCAACTTTTGATGCACCATAATTTGAAAAAGAGGCAAGCTGATCGTTTTTATCTGTAGCAGCTACTACAATCATATTATCATATCCAAAGTTTGATGGAAAATGGGGAGTAACGTCATTATTAGCACCATCATTGCCTGCAGCAAACACAAACAGTTTGTTTGTCTGTTTGATTGCATCCCCAAGTGC
>WRER01000206.1 GCA_009779205.1 Methanobacteriota archaeon
TAAGATAGAGGCAGCAGCAAAAGCGGGAATTAAAACCGTCATCATACCAAAGGCAAACTTCGAAGACGTGTTAATCGAAGAAGAGTATGAGAGGATGGTCACGATCATACCTGTTGAACGTCTTGAAGAAGTCCTGGAAATAGCACTCATTCCAAACAGTACGGAGGAGGAAACGCACTTCATCGCAAAGATAAAAGAGATCGCAAAATCAGGACAGGCTTTTATTCAGACTGCTGCCCCAAATCTCGATCCAAAACCTTCAAACTATTAATGAGTGCAAAGCAGCTGGAAAAAACATGAATACAGAATACAGGTACTATGATGTTCGGCGGGTACGTGGAGAAGCTACACACATAGATATTGACAATACAAGAATTGAACAGGCAGGAAGTGTGTTTTATGACACGGCACTCATACGTGTGCTTGGACCCTTTGGATGGGGTGTACTCTCTGTTGACGGAGAAGCTGTTGCTGATCTAACAACTCATGAAACACTTTCATCAGAATATATTCAAAAAGCCCTTCAAGCCGCGACATTGACAAACGAACGAATTGAGATAGCAGAGACTCCATCCGGGATCCGCCCTGTTCCTGCAATGAAAACAGATCCCCGTGATATAACTCTTGAAGAAAAAGCAAATATTCTCTTAGATATTGAACAGCATGCGAGAAAAGATGAGATCGTCAGTACCAGAATAGGATATATTGAGAAGGCAGAACAGATCTCATTTGCTTCATCTCACGGTGACGGGTATGAGTATGAACTCGTACGCTCTGGTTTCTCAGTGATGGCGATATCAAAGCGTGGAAGCCTCTCTCAGATGGGATATAACCGTGAACATACGATCTCTGGAATTGAGCTTCGATCCAAGCATCACCTGGCAGCAGAAGCAGCAGAGACTGCAGTTAAACTCCTTGATGCACAGCCTGCAAAAGGCGGGCGGATGAAAGCAATACTGGACCCTGAACTCGCTGGTGTCTTTGCTCACGAAGCTGTTGGACACGCTGCCGAAGGAGATCTGGTAAAAGAAGGAAGCTCGATCCTAAAAGACCATATTGGAGAGAGGATCGGGCCAAAAGGACTCACTGTTATTGATGATCCAACTCTTGAGAACTTTGGATTCTGTCCAGTTGATGATGAAGGCACAAAAACAGAATGTACAGAAATTATCTCAGATGGCATCATGCACGCATATCTCCACTCAAAAGAGACCCTTGCAGCTGATATTGGATATGGTATTGCAGGACACAGTCGAGGCATGCCAGGAGACATCCCGATCGTTCGCATGAGTAATACCTTTATTGCAGCCGGTGATTGTTCATATGATGAGCTCATTGAAAGTTGTCAAAACGGCATCCTGCTGATGGGCTCGCGTGGAGGACAGGTGGACCCCGGAAGAGGCATATTCCAGTTTAATGCAGAGTATGGATATCTTATTGAAAATGGGGAACTTGGTCAGATGGTGCGTGATGTATCTTTATCTGGAGAAATTTTGACAACGCTCCATGCAATCACACATATTGGAAATGACCTGAAACTTTCTGCAGGGTACTGCGGTAAATCCGGTCAGAGTGTTCCAGTTTCTGATGGAGCACCTCACATTCTCCTTTCTGGTGCAGTTGTTGGAGGAAGTGATGTATGACAGCGTCATTTGATTTCAATTACGATGCAGCAGAACAAACCGTGCAGTCTATTCTTGCAAAAGCTGCTCCCCTTACAGATGAAGCAGAGGTGTATTTTGCAACTTCTGCCTCTGTCAGCGCTGAACTGAAACGCGATAAAATAAGCATTGGAAGCGAATCACACGGCTCTGCAGTTGCTATTCGTGTAATAAAAAACGGAAGAATTGGTGTTTCATCTACTGATTCTGTGCACTTCTGGGAAAAATGTCTCAATGCAGCAATCTCATCCGCACGACTTTCAGATCAACAACCTTGGGACGGACTTCCATCTGACAGCGACAAAAAAGGTGGAAATCTGTCATTTGACCCATCCCTCTCCCCGGACTCAGCACCGCTTGGTGATCTGATCGATCGTATGAAAGCAGGTGCTGAGAGCGAACAAGGAGCCATGATCACCGGAGGAGCTGCATCCCTCTCCTCACATTATTCAGTGCTTGCAAATACAAATGGGCTTTTCAATACCAATAAGTCAACAAGTGCATCGATCATGCTCGAAACGATCGCAGGAAATTCAACAGGATACGAGTCAGATCACAAATATCGACTATCAGATCTGGATCCAGAGCATGTTGGAAAAACTGCGGCATGGTTCTCTGTGCACGGGCAAGACGGTGAAGAGTTAGAAACAGGAACATATGATATAGTACTCGCACCAGAAGCATTTTCTTCACTTTTAGAGGCTACGATCATTCCCGCACTGGCAGGACGCAGCGTACACATGAATCGCTCTGTGTTTGCCGGACGGATGGGTGAGATGGTTGCACCAGACCATCTCTCCATCTATGACGATGGCATGGATGAACGTTCTGTGTTTCGCTGTCCATGGGATGGAGAAGGAACGCCAGTCTCACATCTACCCCTCATTGATCACGGAAAACTGGTTTCATTTTATTATGACCTGAAATCTGCGTATCAGTTTGGACAAAAAACAACAGGCAACGCTGTTCGACCGGGAGCAGGTGCTCCTTCATCTGGCGTGCATAATATCGTATTTGAAGGACCAACCATGGATGTTATGGAAGAAAAGTGCGTGTATGCCAGACATGTTGTTGGTGCTCATACCGCAAATCCCATGACTGGAGATTTTTCCGTAGAGCTTTCATCTCCCTTCTTTGCCGAAGGAGGCGAGTTACAAACTCCGATCCGAACTGCAATGCTTTCTGGAAATGTATTTGAGATGTTACATGCACTTGAAGGATGTTCACAAAAAACACGTGTGTTTTCACGTATGATCATTCCATCTGTGCGATGTACAGGAATGAGTGTTATTGGACGTGGATAA
>WRER01000207.1 GCA_009779205.1 Methanobacteriota archaeon
ATCGGACTTCGTGGCCAT
This sequence comes from Methanobacteriota archaeon, assembly GCA_009779205.1. Taxonomy (GTDB): domain Archaea; phylum Halobacteriota; class Methanomicrobia; order Methanomicrobiales; family Methanospirillaceae; genus Methanofilum. Next base: position 19 of record WRER01000207.1, read on the forward strand.
GTGGTAGAGGTTGATTTTGAGCCAGGATACCAGAACTGGCGCTCTGAAACACACCCTCCCCGATCACTGATCGATGCACCTGTTATCAAGAATCCAACAGAAGCAGGCATAGTAAAATTATTACAACGTCTCGCAAAGAAAGCAGATCTCGTAACCATTGCAACTGATTATGATACTGAAGGAGAGCTGATTGGAAAGGAGGCATATGAGTTAGTACGTCAGGTAAACAAAGATGTTACCGTAAATCGTGCGAAGTTCTCTGCTATCACAAAGGAAGAGATAACAGCGGCATTTGAGAATGCTGGAGACCTTGATTTCAATCTTGCAGCCGCAGGAGAAGCCCGCCAGATTATTGATCTGATGTGGGGTGCATCTTTAACTCGGTTTATCAGCCTTGCCGCACGACGAGGGGGGAACAATATCCTCTCTGTTGGCAGAGTTCAAACTCCGACACTGGCGATGATCGTAGATCGGGAGAAAGAGATCGAAGCATTTGTCCAAGAACCATATTGGGAGCTGTCTGTAGAGACAAAAAGCAACAACGAGCCATTTACAGCACGACATACAGAAGGAAAATTTACTGAATTTGAACGTGCTGAGGCTGCAAAAAATGCAACAAAAGCACCACTTGTTGTAACAGATGTCAAAGAAGGAACTCGTGCTGATAAAGCACCAACGCCATTTGACACAACAGGATTTATCGTAGCAGCAGCACGTTTTGGGCTGTCTGCTGCAAATGCAATGCGTATTGCAGAAGATCTCTACATGCATGGGTATATCTCCTACCCAAGAACTGACAATACGATCTACCCTCCTTCTCTCAATTTAAATGAAATATTAGATGATCTTGCAAAGACTGAGTTTGCAAAAGATGTGGATTGGGTTAGATCGAATCGCCGAGAAAAGCCCACACGGGGTAAAAAATCTACAACAGATCATCCTCCAATTCATCCAGCAGGTCCAGCAACGCCAGCTGAGCTTGGTGAGAACTGGAAAGTGTATGAGCTTGTTGTACGTCGATTTCTTGCAACGCTTTCACCCGATGCAAAATGGACTACAATGAAGCTGCTCTTTGATGCCTCAGGCGAGCCATATACTGCAACGGGAAGTCGGCTTATTATATCAGGATGGAGAACGGTGTATCCATACTCAGATGCAAAAGACACGATTCTTCCTGTTGTTGCTGTAGGAGATAAACTGCCAATCGATGAGATCAATCTTGATGAGAAAGCAACACAACCTCCACCACGGTACTCACAAAGCAAGCTGATTCAAGAGATGGAAAGCCTCGGACTCGGTACAAAGAGTACACGCCATGATGTCATCCAAAAGCTCCTTTCAAGAAAATATATCGAAGGAGCTCCACTTCGCCCGACTCTTGTCGGGAGAGCAGTGACAGACTCATTAGAGTCGCATGCTCCGGTGATTACGCAAGCTGAGATGACAAGGACGCTTGAAGGAAAGATGGAGCAGATCTCACATGGAAAGGAAAAACGAGATGTTGTCGTCGTAAATTCCAGAAAAATGCTGCATCGGGCATTTGATCAACTTGAAGCAAATACTGAGCAGATCGGAAAAGAGATCATGGAGCAGACTGATGAGGAACGAATCATTGGTCCATGCCCAACATGTGGGCAGGATCTACGAATTCGCCACCTTCGGGGTGCTGCACAGTTTATTGGGTGCAATGGATTTCCTGATTGCACGTTTAACATATCTCTTCCTCCGTCAACCTGGGGACTCGCAGTACGTGCAAAAGAGATCTGTGAAGAACATAAACTCCATCATATACTTCTCATAAGTAAAGGATCACGACCATGGGAGATTGGATGCCCATTCTGCATGCATCAAACTACACAGCGTGAAAATTTCCTGATGATGCCATCTGTAGATGAAAAGATGCTTAAGCGCCTGTACTCGAGTCACGTCTACTCAGTGTATGATCTGACAAAAATGAGTGCAGACGCACTTTCAAAGCGTATGGAGATATCTGGTGAAGTTGCAAAGATGCTTACTTCTGAGGCAAACGAGGTTATGGACCTGCTTCGCACTCGTTCGGAAGCAAAGAAATTTTTGAAGAAACTGGTTCCTCCAAAGAAAAAGCGCAGTCACACAAAAGTAATGAATGTTCTTCATGAACGGGGAATCAATAGCATTGCTGATATGTCAACAGCACAGCTTGATCTGTTTACCGCAGCCGGACTTTCAGCAGATGAAGCAGCAGCCGTAAAAACTGAAGCATATGCATTGACATGTAAAGGACGGCTGAAAGACAGTGGTGTTGCACCGGTAACTCTCAAGAAATATCAGTCAGCAGGTTTTATCTCTCCTGAAGAGTTGCTTTCACTTCCTTCCCCATACATCAGTATGAAGAGTGGGGTCAATATCGAGACAGTGCACAAAAACCTCGTAACAATTGCAGAATCACTCGGAACAACAGCACCTGAAAAGATCACCAAGATGAAATTTGATAAAGGACGTACTGAGCTCCTTTCTATCCCAGGGGTTGATGAGGCAGTTCTTGAAAAACTCTATCGCATTGGGGTATATAATAATGAATCTCTTTTGACGGCTGACACATCCAAATCATCGTCTGCAGGACTGTCCAAAGCAGCAATTGCTGCAATGCAATCTCAGGTGTCCCATATCGAAAATAAAAATTCTGCAGCTTCACAAAAACAAGAAAAAACAGATCATACACGTACATATCTTGCCATTTCTCCAACTATACGAAAAAAGTATGAGACTGCCGGTTTTACATCTCCAGAAGAATTGTTTTCACTTCCTTCTCCATACATCAGTATGAAGAGCGGAGTCAATATCGAGACAGTGCACAAAAATCTTGTAACAATTGCAGAATCATTCGGAAAAAAGGCACCTGAAAAAATCACCAAGATGAAATTTGATAAAGGACGAGCTGAGCTCCTTTCTATC
>WRER01000208.1 GCA_009779205.1 Methanobacteriota archaeon
CTGCAATTGAAGCTGCCCGTGCAGGAGACGCAGGACTTGGGTTTGCAGTCGTTGCAGATGAAGTAAAGTCGCTTGCTCAGGAATCTCAGACTTCCGCCGAGCATATCGAAAACATCATTGGTAATCTCCAAAAGATGTCGGTTGAGATGACAACTGGCATGGCAAAGGCATCTGAGGTGGTACAATCTGGAAGCAATGCTGTTAATGAGACAGTGACTATTTTCCATCAGATGGCTGAGTCGATTTCAGGTGTAAATCAGAATATGAGTGAAGTTGCAGCTGCGTCCGAAGAGCAGGCAGCATCTGTGCAGGAGATTACGGCAAGTATGAGCGAAGTTAGAGATATGGTGCAAGACACCGCCAGAGAGGCAACAGATTCAGCAGCAGCAGCTGAAGAGATTAGTGCCGCTTTGGATGGGTTTAAGGACACCGCGATTCAATCTGCGCAACTTGCAGAAACAATTGTAAAACAGGTGAATCAATTTAAGATTGAGTAAAAGGGGAGATCTCCCCCATTTTTAAGCATTTTTTATCTCTGTCCTGTTTACTCAAGACAGATTTCAAGTCCAATATCAATAGCTGTAACAGAATGTGTTATATTTCCGATACTGATTCTGTCAACTCCAATGCCTGCATATTGAAGCAGCGTTTTTTCTGATATTCCTCCAGATACTTCAAAAAGTACCGCATCAAAGAGACCTTCACGGCGTAAGGCATCAATGAGTGCTATTACCTGCTCAGGACTCATATTATCAGCCATGATTGCATCTGCTCCGGCACGTGCTGCAAGAATGCCATCATCTATGGATTCAACCTCTGCTTCAACATACATATACCCAAACATAGACTTTGCACGCGAGACTGCCTCTCCAATATCGATCAGCATGCGGTGAGTATCTTTAATGAGAATGGCATCAGAGAGAGTGAAACGGTGTGGATCTGCTCCACCAATTATAACTGCTTTTTTATCGAGCATGCGAAGCCCTGGTGCTGTTTTCCTGGTTGCGGCAATGCGGCAGTTTTGATCCTTTGTTGCAAGAAGTTCGACATATTTACGGGTTTTCGTCGCAATGCCACTCATCCGGCTGAGAAGGTTCAGAGCAGTTCTTTCAATGAGTAGTATCTTGTGCACAGATCCTGTAAGTGTTGCAATAATGCTGTGTGCAGGGATTATATCCCCATCATGAGCATGCATCACTACATTTACCCCATGAGCTGAAAAAAGTCGAAAAATTTCGTCTCCACCGGCAAGAACACCATTTTCACGAAATTCGAGAATTGCTTTTGCTGTCATGCCTTCTGGTAGCAGCGCACATGATGTTGTGTCTCCAAATGGAGCATCTTCCAACAGAAAACTTTCTAATTGGGACAATGAAATCGATGGATAGGATGGGTACTTCATATTTCTTCAGGTGTTGGCGTAGTGGCCAATCATTTTTTCGATCGCAGCTCGAGCACGTGGAGCATATGTTTCATCAACAGATATCTCACAGACTTCTTGAGTAATACAAGTCAACAGATCTTCAGGTCTTGTTTTTTGCATATTTTCACATATTGCTGTATCTAATCCGTACAGGATCTTACCAGGCCATGCCTTTTGGAGCAGGTACTTCATGGATGCCTCTGTGAAGATGTGGCATACCTGATGATCTGCGATAGCTGCCTTCATCTTTCCAGTAGAAAGAACAGCATCAGCCGCATCTGCAACTACAGGAGGGCATTCAGGATGACAGACGATGTACCCTCCAATCTTTCGAGCTGCCTTGATATCTTCTATTGATATCTCATTGTGAATGGGACAGGCACCATTGCCTGGAACTGGAATGATCTTCTTTTCTGGAACATGCTTTTGTACAAATGCAGCAAGATTGCTGTCTGGTCCACATAAAATCGTCTTTTGTGGCAGAGAACGAACGATATCTACGGCATTGCTAGATGTACAGGTTATATCAGATTCAGCTTTACACGCAGCAGTGCTATTGACATAAATGACAAATGGAGCACCAGGATATGCTGCTTTTGCCTCCACAATCTCTTCCGGTGTTAATTGATCTGCAAGAGGGCATCCCGCATCATCCCGTGGGATAAGCACTTTTTTACGTGGGTTTAGAAGTTTTGCAGTCTCAGCCATAAATCGGACGCCACACACAACAATCACGGACGCTGTTGCATTCTGGGCATGAATTGCGAGTTCAAGACTATCTCCTACGATATCTGCAACCTCTATGATCTCAGGGCGTTGATAGTTATGTGCCAGGATAAGCATGTCCTTCTTTTGTCTCATGCGCTGCACTTCGTCACGAAATGCCATCCATGTGGGATTATGGATGATATCCGGCGTTTTATATTGTGTATGCATGTCTTTCAACACTCTTTTGTGTATAAGTGGAGCTGGCTGTGATATATAACTGACAACTTACTTATCCTGCCGGCAGACAGGACAGACAGAACAGATGGTTGTAAAACCTGATATACTATCTCGTTAAAAGTAATTAGATATGAACATACCAAATGTACGCAGGTCATCTGTGCTTCTCATCTGTGTCGGAGCACTTTTGCTCTGCATTGCATCCGTCTCAGCGACAGTGTTTATGCAGGATGGGAGCGTGTTTGAGGTATCTGACGGAGAAGATACACTCATTGCAGATTACCTTACCCTGAATGATGAAGCTCAGCGCATTATTCTGTTTAGTGATATATATTGTGGCAGCTGCCGGGAACTGGCTCCATGGCTTGAAGTTTTCGTGCAGGCATACCCTGATATCATAGAAGAGCACGACCTTAATGATCAAGAAACTGAAGGCCTTCTTGAGGAGTACAAGATAGCGTTTTCACATGATCGTGTCCTTACTCCCTCTATCTTTGTTGAAGGGGCAGATGGATCCGGGTTTGTGCTTGAGGGA
>WRER01000209.1 GCA_009779205.1 Methanobacteriota archaeon
CACCTGATATTGCTTCAACCTCAGCATAATACATTGAGCCATTCTGCGGAGATGGTATTCCAATGTACGCATTTGCACTTCCTATGCTCGAAAAAGAAGGAGTGCATTGCAATAGAGATGGATCACAATCTTGATAGATATAGAGATTAGCGGCGCATGGCAAAAAGTCATCCTCATTTGATGTGCAATCAGTAGAGAGTACAATCCATTCAAGATATGTTCGGTCTCCAGATACAACAAAAGGATATACCATAGATTGGCCATACGCAAAAGAACCATATTTATAATCTGTTTTATACAGATGCGCTGCGGAAGGATACGATGTTGCTTCTTCTTCATCAGAAAATACAGGCACTGCGAAAAGTATTGCAGCGATAGCGATGATAACAATGAAAACCCATCTATAGTTGTGCATTAGATTTCCTCGGAAACTATAAAATGAAACACGGAAGGCACGAAAAATCCTATACAAGGATAGTACGACCTGTATGCAAAAACACAATGTTCGTGTCTTTCGTGGTTGGAATACATGATAACTTTTTTTGCCGACATTTGTATGAAACCAATTTATGAGGAGGTCTATTGATTATGGTTCCCCTACGATTTTTTTCACTGCCGTCAACAATGATTCTGTCTGATAGGGTTTTACTATGTAACCTCTTGCACCGGTTCGTTTTGCAAGGGAAATCATGGCTTCCTGATCTGCAGTAGAGCAAATCATTACCTTAGCATTCGGATCATGCTTTTTTATTTCGCGAAGAGTTTCAATTCCATTCATTTCCGGCATTACTAAATCCGTTATGACGAGATCAGGTTTGAGTTGTAAAAACAGGTCGACCCCCTCCCGTCCACTTGAAGCGCTTCCTATTACATTATACCCCAATGATGACAGGGTTGTATGAAGGAGATTCCTATCAAACTCAGTATCATCGATTATTAAAATTCCAGGCATAATAACAATACCCTATATGCATGTTATTAATGGATCTTCTTCATATATATTTCCCGCTTACAGAAGGAGGTGGAAGGGTAAAATAAAACGTTGCTCCCTTATCCACCTCTGCTTCAAACCAGATCTTACCTCCATGACGGCGTATGATGCGTTGCACTGTTGAAAGACCAAGTCCAGTGCCTGGAAACTCATCCAGGTCATGCAGCCGCTGAAGAGGAGTGAAAATATGTTGTGCCTTGTCCATAGAAAACCCAGATCCATTATCCCGGATAAAATAAACCGTTTGAAGACCGTGAGAGAGTGAATTAAACTCGATACAGGCCTGTTCCTTTTTCATGGTATACTTCCATGCATTGCCCAGCAGATTTTCAAGACAGATCTCAAGGAGATGAAGATCTCCTTTTGCATGTAGATTAGGAGTAATTTCCCATGTCACAGATCGTTTTGGCTCTGCTAAAGTATATCTTTCCAATATCTTTTCAGCAATATCAGAAAGGGAAACCGAAGTAATATCAAGCTGATCTTTGCTTATACGTGCTAACTTTAAAAAATTGTGAACCAAGTTATCCATGTGCTCTACTGCTTCACGAATGCGAAGCACACACTCTTTCCCATCTTCATCCAATGAATCAAAGTGATCTTCAAGTAAAGCACGTGAAAATCCCTCAATCATGATGAGAGGAGAGCGAAGATCATGAGATACAGAATAACTAAATGAGTCTAATTCTCGATTTGCTGCTTCCAAATCATCTTCAAGACGAGACCGCATGAGAGCCATCTCAATCGTAACTCGCATGTCTCGCTCTCGAAATGGCTTCACAAGATATCCAAACGGGCTTGCTCGTTTCGCTCGTTCCAACGTTTCACCATCTGCATAGGCTGTCAAAAAAATAACAGGAATACGGTGAATTTCACGAATCACGACAGCTGCATCGATGCCATCCATCTCCCCGGCAAGATGGATATCCATAAGCACGATATCAGGATGCAATTTACCTACTTCCTTTATCGCTTCTTTTCCGCGATCTGCAGATCCAACGACATTATATCCTGCTTTCCTCAGCTTAGACATAATCGCTTCAGCAACAATCGCTTCGTCTTCAACAACAAAAATATCAATCATGATGTCCCTCGCAACAATCAGAGAATATAAGCTCAAATGCAGCTCCTGTCTTTCCAGGCGAGAGATCAGGAGTAATTGCTACAGAATTGGATAATTGCTTGCTTAACATGCGAATTAAGCGTATTCCAAGAGTTTCTGAAGTCCTCAAATTGAAATCCGCCGGAAGACCGCAGCCATCATCCTCATATCGTAATCGAAAACGCCGAAGCATGGGATCCGATGATTCTTCCTCTATAAGTGATATGCTGATCAAACCATGAGCTTTTCCAGAGAATGCATGTTTAAATGAGTTCATCATCAGCTCATTGACAATAAGCCCAATAGGAATGGCTGCATTTAGGGATAATTGATATGTTCCGGCACTAATCTCGATATCAATATCCGCTGTTGTACTATAGCTTTGCACAACTTCTTCTGCAAGTGTTTCAAGATAGTGCTGAAGCAAGATATCTGCAAGTGATTCTGAACGGTACAGTGTCTCATGAACTAATGCCATCGAAGAGATTCGATTTTCACATTCCTGAAGAGATGCAAGTACAGTCTCATCAGTTACATATTCTGACTGTAATTGCATGAGGCTTGATATAATTTGCATATTGTTTTTTACACGATGGTGAACTTCTCGAAACAGCACTGTTTTCTCTTCAAGTGATTCAACCAGCTGTTGCTGATAGGTTTTCATGGTCGTAATATCATGAATGACACCACGAATACCAACCCATTGTTCATCTTCCCGAACCCCGGAGATGGAAATGATAACATCTGCAAGTTCAGCAGCAGCAGCTTCATCTCTTTCAAAGCCTGTTGGTTCTGCCCTCATCATGACA
>WRER01000210.1 GCA_009779205.1 Methanobacteriota archaeon
TGGTAACTGGCGTGTCTGGTTCTGGAAAATCAACGTTGATATATGATACCCTGTACAAAGTCCTCCAGCATCTCGTGTACCGCAGCCAAGCGCCTTCTGCAGGATTATATGATTCAATAGTGCTCGATACTCCAATCGACAAAGTCATTGTAATAGATCAGTCTCCGATTGGCCGAACTCCTCGCTCAAATCCTGCGACATATACAAAGGTATTTGATGAGATCAGAACCCTGTTTGCACAGACTCGCGAAGCAAAAATGCGTGGATATACTCCTGGAAGATTTTCATTCAATGTAAGGGGAGGAAGGTGTGAAGCGTGTGAAGGAGATGGCGTCATTAAGATCGAGATGAACTTTCTTCCAGATGTGTACGTGACCTGTGAGGAGTGTAAAGGTGCCAGGTACAATCGTGAGACACTCGAGGTAACATACCGGGGAAAGAGTATCGCTGATGTACTTGCAATGAGTGTTGATGAGGCACTGGAACTCTTTGAGAATGTGCCAAAGATCGTACCCAAGCTTCAGACACTTTCTGATGTAGGACTTGGATACATTAAGCTTGGACAGAATGCAACAACCCTTTCCGGGGGCGAAGCACAGCGAATTAAGCTAACCCGTGAACTCTCGAAACGAGCAACAGGGAAGACGATTTATCTTCTTGACGAGCCAACAACCGGACTCCATTTTCATGATGTACGCAAGTTAATTGATGTACTAAATCGTTTGGTTGAAAAAGGAAATACCGTGATTGTGATAGAGCATAATCTTGATGTCATCAAATCAGCTGATTACATCATCGATCTTGGTCCTGAGGGAGGAAATGAAGGAGGTAATGTTGTTGTGAGTGGCACACCTGAAGATATTGCAATGTGCAAAGAGAGTTATACTGGCCAATTCCTCGCTCCTTATCTCGGAAAACAAAAGAAAAGAAGTAAAAAGAATCATGGCAAAGTATAGTAAAATCACAAGCCTTATTTTGTTTACATAATAATAAGGCTTAATGCACGACCAGAGTCAATTTGTGACATTGGGCTTTCTTTCATGTTTTTTGCGCATGTTGTGGTTATAGTTGCACACACAAACGAAGAGTAACGATATGTCTAGTGATAATAGTAACACCGTTTATGTCCTTGAGGACACTTGCAATGTCTCTGATCTTCTCCCTGGGAGAACGTACAAAGGCACTGTCCAGGGATTTGCTGCATTTGGAACTTTTGTATATCTCAATGCGAGTGTAAAAGGTCTTGTTCATAAAACAAAAGCACTCACTACCCATAAAGAGAATGCACCCATTATCGTTCTGGTGAGTAATATCAGAAATAATGGAAATATTGATCTTGAAGAAGTTATTTTGTCAGATTACTCACTTCAGCCAGTTCATTGCAAAAGAAAAACCGTACTGCTTGCTGATCTCAAGACAAAGGTCGGGAGAAGAGTCGTTGTAGAGTGCGAGATCGCACAGATTAAGCAGACGAGCGGGCCGACTATCTTTACACTTGTTGATGCAACCGGAACTGAAAATGCCGCAGGGTTTATAGAAGCTGGAAAAAGAGCATTTCCTCAAGCAAATCAGGGAGATATCGTTCGAATCACCGGCGAAGTAATGCAGCGGGGAGGTCAAGTACAGATCGAGATAGATTCCCTTAAAGTCCTTTCACAAGAAGAGGCAGATGAGGTAAAAGAACGTCTTGATGAAGCTCTCAACGAGCGTGCTGAGCCGGAAGATATTCCATTCCTTGTCGAGAGCGAGGTGCTTGAGCTGCTTCGACCAGAGATCAGAAAGATTGCACGACTTATTCGACGTGCGGTCTTTACAGCTCAGCCGATTCTCCTACGTCATCATGCTGATGCTGATGGAGTCTGCTCTGCGGTTTCGATAGAACAAGCAGTTATCGGCCTCATTAACGCCTCTGGTGGAGATTATGACTCCGATCATTTTCTCTTTAAACGAGCGCCTTCCAAAGCCCCTTTTTATGAGGTAGAAGATGTTGTGCGGGATCTTGATTATGCAACCCGTGATAACGCTCGCTTTGGACAGAAGCTGCCGATGATTCTTCTGACTGACAATGGTTCTACAGAAGAAGATATTCCATCCATGCGATTTGCACGTACCTATGGTATGCCAATCATTGTATTTGATCATCACCACCCAGATGAAATCGTTGATCAGTATCTTGAGGCACATGTAAACCCCTACCATGTTGGTGGTGATTATGGCATTACAGCAGGCATGCTCGGTACTGAGATCGCCAGAATGATCCACCCTCCTGTTGAAGAGAAGATCCGTCACATTCCTGCCATTGCTGGTGTTGGAGATCGAAGTGAAGCAGAGGAGAGATATAAATATCTTGAACTTGTGAAGAATGATTTCGATGAAGAGACCTGCAAGAAGATAGCACTTGCTATTGATTACCTTCAGTTCTATCTCAGGTTCAATGATGGCCGTGAATTAGTCCGGGATCTTTTGTTCTTAAATGACAATGCTGCCCGCAGCCGTCAACTTATGGATCTGCTCGTGCTGGAAGCAAATCAAATGATTGATGAACAGATGAGAACATGCTTCCCACATCTTGAGCGCTCAAAGCTTTCAAATGGTGCTCATCTCATCAAAATAGATGTGGAGATTCATGCTCACAAGTTTACATTCCCGCCACCCGGCAAGACGAGTGGCGAGATTCATGATCGTATCTGTAAAGAGGATGAGCAGAGTGCAGTTGTTACTCTTGGATATGGGCCTGATTTCATTGTACTCCGTTCGAGGGGAGTGCTGATGAATATTCCGCAGATGGTGCGTGAACTTCGTGATGAACTCCCTGGAGCAGGTGTGAATGGGGGCGGTCATCTGGTTGTTGGCAGTATCAAGTTTGTAGAAGGAATGAGAACTGAAGTTTTAA
>WRER01000211.1 GCA_009779205.1 Methanobacteriota archaeon
CGTAAAATCAATCTAGTTGTTTCTAATACCACTGTTACCACCTATACAAATAAAGTTCTAGGTTCAACAAAAACAATAAAATTATATGAAATTTTTATACTACTTATAATTTTTTTAAACGTCCTCTAATTATTTTCATGCTCTTATCACATAAGACTACTTACCAAAAAATGAGAACTATTTTTCAATTGATGCGAAATGTGGGTAATACCACTGTTACCATCTTTATTCTCGATAGTCCCTACTTTTTAGCAGTTTTAGATCCTTTTCGATTACTGAATTTGAGAGCACGTATATTATAATATACTCACTAATATACGTACTTGTTTTATCCATTCACTACAGTTCTGTTATCAAATCACTACACATATGGTAATGGTTCGTTTACATAATCATTTCAATCTGGCTCATAAGTTTTTTAACAATACTCTGCTTAGTAATACACATGTTAGAAGCACTCCTGCTTGCAGATCTGCATGGAGAGTATGGAAAAATGGATTCATTTATGGACGTGAATCCAGATGTTGTCTTTATTGCAGGGGATATTACAAATATGGGAACTGCAAAGGACCTTGAGACTTGTATTGCACGTATTGAAGTTCCTATTTTTGCTGTGCCAGGCAACTGTGATCCAGAAGAGGTCATTTCAGCCCTTGACAGATCAAAATGTGTGAATCTGCATGGTTCTCATATTAATCTTGGGGAATTCTCTCTTGTCGGTATTGGTGGTTCTAATCCCACTCCATTTGAAACACCAAATGAGTTAACCGATAAACAGATGGATGATCTCTTGAAAAAGGCCACTGAAAAGATGGAACGAGCAAAACACAACATTCTCATCTCACATGCACCTCCTCAAGGCATTCTTGACGAGGTTAATGGGAACAAAGTTGGAAGTTATAGTGTTGCAAAATACATAAATCAGTTTGACCTGGTTTGTTGTGCGCATATTCATGAGAACCGTGGCATAACAGAAGTGAATGGCACAAAAATTGTGAATCCAGGCCCAGCAGTGCTTGGAAACTATGCTGTTATTTCGTTTGGTGATGACGCACGTGATATCCAGATCGAACTTCTGACATTGTAATGTCCCTTGCTCTTACATTCAAACAGATTCTTTTTTAATTTCACATTTGCCAAAAGAGAGGTTGCTATACCCAATATAGCAAGATGAAGAACTAGGCTTTTTGCACATGCTATATACAGAAAATGAATATCAGATATACATCACGTGATCTTGTGGCTTACAAAAAATAAGAAGAAACTATGTAAAAATATGAGATGTACAAAAATTATGACAGCAAAACAGGACTAAAGCTCCCTTGTTACTCCATCAGCCTGTTTTATAACTAATTTACCCTTTTGAGCCGGATAAAGTGTGACTGTGCGACCAACAGTTCCTCCGACATCTTCCTTTAAAATGGGAATTTTTTGCTCTGCAAGCAGCTCTTTGATGGCAGCTACATTTCGTTCTCCAATATTGAGATTTCCTGAGAAGTGCTGGAACATCGAAGCACCGCCAGCCAGTTTTGCTATAAGTGATGAACGCTTTGAACCGGCTCTCTGCAGTTCTTCAAGAAGTCTATCAACAGCTGTATCTGCAAATTTACCTGCACGTTCCCCCGGCTTTCCCTGGGATTTGGGAAGCATAACATGTGCAAATGAGCCAATACCTTTTTCTTTATCGTAAATGATAAGCCCTACGCACGAACCAAGTCCAATTGAAGTCATAACTTCGGAACCAGTATGATGCTCACCAATTCCGATTATAATGGTCTCATTAGGGGTCTGCATAAATGATTCAACCTGACACAAGTTTATCTAGGCGTTCAAGCAGCATATTTAGCGTTTCTCTACTCGGCAAAAGCATAATATTACTAGCAATGTGATGATCAGAACAGGAAAGATTGGTTTTAAACAACACAACTTCATCTATATCTTCAATGCCTGGAAGTGTTACCAAAATTGACTCCATCACCGCATGTGGAATGTCAAAGATAGATGTTGGTGGTGATGGAAGGAGGATCAGGCCAAGTAGTTCTGCGCAGGCATCCAAAAAAGCGGATATCATAATATTTCCGACCTCATCAATGGCACTATAATCCATCTCAGTTAGCTCTCGATCTGGACCTGGATCTCCAGCTCCAACCATCAAATTTGTCAGTCTGACGGCAGATTCTTTTGGAATGTGTAAAATGACATATCCGCCTGTTTGCACATCGCCTTGAATTTGAAAGATAACATGAGCTACCACTCCAGTATCAAGGTGTTCATGCAAATTTGCAAGATTTACAAAAGTGATATCAGGGATTTCAATTCCAACAGACGTAGAGAGTATAGTGGAGAGTGTTGTTGCAGCATGTGCTGCCCCAATATTCCCAAGTTCGCGAAATGAGTCAGATTGCTCATAGGTTAGATTTTCTGTATTCATACGCACTTCCAGTTTGTATTTATCTCCTATGCTCAGCTAAAATTTCATTCACATCCAGCACCGGAACAACTTCGCCGTCCCCGGGAATAGTCACTCCACTGATGCCTGCACAACTGCCAACATATTTTGATAATGGTTTGATAACAACTTCTTGCTGCCCCTCAATCAGATCAACAGTGATTGCTCCTTTTTTATTTTGACTTTGAATAACAACAACGATCTCTTCATGCTCAGAATCACCAAACATATCATATAATCGATATAACAAAATGATTTCATCACGCATGAGAATACCTTCGCCATGGCCAATGTTTTGAATGGGAAATACAGATAAACTTGCCACTTCTGCGACATGTGTGATCGGTATTGCGCAGCGTCTAGCATTTATCTGCACCATCATCACCATAACGATGGCCATGGTTGGAGGTAAAACAAGCTCGAATTTACTACCTTTTCCAAG
>WRER01000212.1 GCA_009779205.1 Methanobacteriota archaeon
AATAATCATTGCCGATGAACCAACAAAAGGACTTGATGCAGACAGAATTTCAGACATAGAACAGATGCTGAATATGGCCTGTACTACAGATACGGGAATTCTTTTAATTACACACGATCTAAAACTGGCACAGCGAGTTGCTCACCGGATGATGATCGTGTATGCTGGTATCATTGTAGAGAGTGGAGAGGTTTCAGAGATTTTTTCAAATCCATTGCATCCTTACACGCGGGGTCTTATTCGAAGTATGCCGGAAAATGGATTTCATCCCATATCAGGGATCTCTCCGGCACTTTCAGATCTCCCGGCAGGCTGCGTATTTCACCCACGCTGTACACAAGCCATGCAGAGCTGCCAGGAACAGACTCCCGACTTGAAATATAGTAAAAATAGAGAAAACGGGAGGGAAAGTGATTCAAATACCCATATGGTGCGCTGCCTATGCTGATCTTGCATACAGACTGTGTTGAAAAAGAATACGAAAAACAAGGGCAAAACCATCAGATATTCTCATCTTTTTCTCTAGAGGTTCATACCGGAAAGACAGTAGGACTTGTGGGATCATCAGGATGTGGAAAAAGTACATTTGCACGAATACTGGCAGGTCTTGAAAAGCCATCCAAAGGAGCCATCATATATCGTGGAAAGAATATTCAAAATATGACGCAAACGGAATGGAATCAATTTCGCAGAGAAGTACAGATGATTTTTCAAGATCCTGTTGGCTCTTTTAATCCTGTAAGAACGATTGGGCAGTCACTGACAGCAGTGCTTAACCATGCACATGTTCCAAAATCAAAACAAGAACGCGAGCTTGCTCATGTATTTCACCATGTTGGATTGCAGATGGAAATTCTGAACAGATATCCGGATCAGATCTCTGGAGGACAGGCACAGCGTGCTGCAATAGCGCGTGGAATGATTATGCAGCCACGGGTAATGATACTGGACGAACCAACCTCTGCCTTAGATGTATCTGTTCAGGCTCAAATACTGCATTTGCTTAGATATGTACAAAAAGAACACAAAATTGCATATGTTTTTATCTCACATGACATGGAAGTTGTGGAATATATGTCTCATACTATCATTGCCATGAAAAATCAATGAAAGAGTTTTTGCCACATCCTTCTCTTTGAAAACTTGTCCTAAAATGGGAAAATCCCTGTTATTGCAGCCCAGAAGTTTGACAATCCTGTACTGATCACGACCATTGGATCGACTCCCAGAATTGGGAAGATAAACAGGAAATAGACAACTGTTCCAAGTGTGCTTCCAACATTTGCGAGTGCTGCGACAAGTACCACTTTGAACAAAGGAACTGAGTTCATATCAGAGAATGACTGAGCATCAAATATCGCACGAAAATCAGCAGGCTTTGGCTTTCTGATCTTTGCTTCCATTAATGCTGCAAACCATCCCGCTGCGATCAGGGGGTTAAGTGATGATATCGGAGAGACAATGCCCCCAACAAGCCCGGAGAGAACATGTCCTCCTGCAAGGAGTGTAAACACAAATGTCAGAACACCATTAATTATCACCCACCAGACAAGAGCCTCGAACATTACTTCAAGTCCAACACCTGAAAACGCGATTGCTACCAGCAAAAGGGCGAACAATGCAATAACAACACCTCCAAGAACCTTTCCCCAGGGCTTTCCTTTTTTCATCTCATTTAATTCAGATATTGGAGGGAGGCGATCTGGATATGTGAGATACTCTTCAATTCCCTTTTTATGTCCGGCTCCAACGACTGCGACAATCTTTTCATGGTGTGCTGTCAGTTGAATAATGTGGTGAGCCATATAGGCATCTCTCTCACTGATTAGTGCTTGTGCACCACGGGGTGAGAATTTGTGAAATTCTTCCATGGCAAGAGTGACCACGTCGTCCTTTGTCATCTCATCAATATCAATAACATCTTCGAGATCATCTACAACGAGTGATGTTGCAAGAGCGTAAAACATCTTAGCCTTTTCGAAAAAAGACATCGATGACCAGAAACGATTCAATGTAATGGCTATATTTCGATCAATCAGTGCAAGGGGAATCCCAAGCTGTTCAGCTTCCTGGCTTGCGGTTTTCATTTCAGCGCCAGGCTCTACACCTACATCCATTCCAATCTTTCGCTGAATATAGGCAAGCATCCATTGAACCAGCAACTGATTGAAGTTTTTATTCTCCAGCACTGCTTCGACAGAAGGATCTTCCAGCTGGCGCTTCATCCCAAGGTATCGCCCCTGATCAAGTTCGATTGCAACAACATCAGGATGAATTTCGTGAATGGCTGCTGTTACTTCGTCAATACTTTTTTGCGAGACATGAGCAGTCCCAATGATTGTAATATCTGACATATTATGAGATGTTCCGCTGATTTTTGCAGGCTTATTGTTTGTTTATTGTTATTTGCCAGAGCACGTCGGCTCACAAAGCCAAGTACTCTATTTTTATTGTGTTTTAATTGTCTTCCGTTTTGAGGATGTTATATTCGTATTAGCTTCACTGCCATATCATTAACACTACCCTAAACCATCCTCGTAACTCTTCAAAGACATAAAAAAATCTGCTGGATCAACCTGATCGTCAGCTTCCTCTTTCGTCTTTTTCGTGGTTCAATTCAATCTCTCTAACACAACAATGTACACAAAAGGCTAAACCATTGCACTCACCATTCTGTTATACGTGCGAGCCGAAGACTGTGACATGCAAATATATCGCCTCATCTGTGAGAGTGAAGCAGGTATTACGGCAGATGAACTGTGTATCATCTATCGCGATTTAGAGGTGCCGGATCGCGAAACTATCTTGGAGAGCCTCTTTCGCCTCAGGAGATATCTCCTTATCGACGAGCAGGATGGGTGTTATACCGCTGTGAGCATCACAGAG
>WRER01000213.1 GCA_009779205.1 Methanobacteriota archaeon
CCGACAATGAGGTACTCGACTTTATCTCGCTTCTTGATGAAGGCATAATCGGTACTGCTATGAACTTTAAGATGTTTTAAAATGTATTTAAAAGAGAATACGAAAGCCCTGGCTTTGGATTTCTCACCCCAGGCATTTCCACTTTTTTGAAAATTCTCCCTTCTATTTATGATCGTGCATGTGTTAGCATATGCTTCACTTCTGGAAGGATGATCGCTTCCATAGCAAGTGTTACAGCACCAGAAGAGCCAGGGATGCAAAATACAGCCTTTTCATCGATAATACCCGCAGTTGCCCGTGAAAGCAGGGATCGTGTCCCAATATCGGCATAGCTCAGCGATCGAAACAACTCTCCAAACCCGTCAATGCATTTGTGTAAAAGGGGCTCGACTGCTTCAATAGTGCAGTCATCATGTGTAATTCCTGTACCTCCATTCAAGACGATACAGTTTACTTCGTCAACTGCAAGTGCTTCAAGCAATGCATGTTGTATACTGCGTTTATCATCCGGAATTATCTGATATACAAGAACTGGAATATTCTGTTTTGCAAAGAGCTCTCGAATGATAGCTCCGCTCTTGTCATTTTCCTTATTGCGGGATGTTGAGATAGTCAGCACCCCGGCAGCAATAGATATTGGCTGTATGTGTGTTGGATCCATATATACAGTTCACAATTTACAGTTTACAATGCACAATGTGAGCAAGGAACCCACCAATTGTGCATTACCTTCACTCCACCGGATAGCCTGCTCCTTTCCAAGCCTCAATTCCGCCTTTTATAAGATATACCTCTTTAAATCCTGTTGACACGAGGGTGGTTCCAGCGGATTCTGATCTGACGCCGCTTTTGCAGTATGCAAGAACAGGCATATCTTCCTTGAACATGGAGATCTGTGCTGCAAAGCCAGGATCCCGAACATTAACATTGACTGCATCGTGAATGTGCTCTGATTGGAACTCCTCAGGAGTTCGAACATCGAGAATCTGAAGATCTTTGCCAGATGTTCCAATAAGCTCAGATGCTGCATCTGGATCGAGTACTTTGCATTCAGGAGGTGAAGATCCTCCAGATAGGGAGATTCCAAAGGCTGCAATCGTGCCTGCAATGCATATGAGATGTAATACCACCATGTTTTAAACTCCTTCTATTGATAGTAAGGTAATTTGGATTCCTTCCTTATAGCCCTGCTGATAATAGAGCGGAAGAGATCTCTGCAGCTCCGAGTCCAATAACAGACACAATGAACAGTACAAACAGGATTGTAATCACGAATGTGAGAACCATTGGAAGAAGAATCACCAGGGCTGCTGCTGTGGTACTCAGTTTATGCAATTCACGAATACCGATTATCATAAGAACAAGAGACCAGATAGCTGCAATAACACTGATAACTGGAATCCATCCAAAAAGAAGCGCAGGTACTGAACCATACATCATGGCTTTCATGGTCTGAACGATTCCACATTCTCCGCCACACAGCAGCACAAATACATGCTGAAACAACCCGTACAGAAAGATCCCAAAAAAACAGGAGGTAAATGCAAAAGCAATAAGGAAGAAGATGAGTATCCATGACATAATCCCCATGAAACCCGAAGCGATTGCAAGATCATCAAATGCTGACCCTATATTCAAATAAAAAACGACTCCCTCAACAATACCAAACACGATTGCATAAAAGAGAGTAAGCACTGCAAAATACTGAAATGCCTTGGCGAGACTGGTACCGTCATGCTGCTGAAATGTTTCGGTAGGTCGTACCAAAAAACCCTTTGTTGTCTCAATAACTGAGGTGATACACGATGACATACCTGTCATCTGTTTTCATGACACATAAGTATAGTTATCTGATTCCTATGCCTTCTCTCTCCATCCACCTATAGTATACATAATCAATCGGCAGCGTTGCATCTCCCCAAACTCATTTTGTATCTTTATAGATGAAAATGAAAAAATATGGGAATTTTAAAATAATTAACTAAAGTGGCTTAATGCGGCATTATGACGTCAAACGTGCAATTTTGCATACGTCCTGCACCATGTATAATTCAATAGCGATAATCACAACAGGCTGCTAAGGGAGACGGCCCGATAATGGCAGTGAATTCCTCTGCATTTTTTGGTCGTTTTGCAAGAAATGTGGCGATAGTCTTTTTTCCAAGACCTGGGATCTGGCGAAGTGCTGAGAGAGGCAGAGTATTGATCTGGATCGGAAAAGGAAGTGCAGTTGCTGATCGCTTTCCATGTCCGATAATAATGAGTGAACAGACCGTCCCCTGTTTCATCTGAAGTGGAATACCACAAAGCAGAGGATACGATCCAAGCTGTCTGCCAAAGGAGAGTGCACCCTCTTTTTCGATGATACTATCTGTCAGAATCGTTCCAACAGGATAGACCTGTGCAAGCATCGGTGTGTCAAACTGCGTGCGTGTCCATTCTTTAAATGTTGTAAATGCTTTTTTGTATCGTCCAAGCGTATGCTCTTCATAGCTGCGTGTTCCAGGAAATGGCATGACCTGCCTGATATTGACACGGCGAACGAGAAGGTTTCGCTTTTGTATCTCCTCTAAAAACGCTCTATTTTGGGTATATGTCTCCTCTGTCTCTCCTGCAAGACCGCATACGAAGTTTAAGCCTGGCAGAAGTTCACATATTCCATCTGTTCTCTTTGCTCCAACCTCATTCACAATTTCGATAGCATGCATGACTTCTTCTGAAGTTGTTGCAAGGTTATTTGCAGAAATAACAGAAGGGTCCGCAGATTCAAGCCCAAATGCAGCGGTATTTCCCGGAGTATGATATCTGATAATGACTTCAAGAGCTTCACGTGCGGTCTCTTCGTGAGCAGCAATTGTTCCGGGATTTACATTATCAATATGGAG
>WRER01000214.1 GCA_009779205.1 Methanobacteriota archaeon
AAAACCCCAGAACGCCTGTATCAGGCAGGGGTACGTGAAGTCAAGTTTAATCTTGAGACTGCAACCGCTGATCTTCTTGCTGAGATGTGTCCGGAAAGCAGTCGAGAGAAGATGATGTCTGCCCTCAAAACATCTGTTCAATTGTTTGGAAAGGGGCATGTATTTTCAAATGTGATTCTCGGGCTTGGAGAGAGTGATCAGGAGATGGAGGCATGTATTTATGAACTCACTACAATCGGAGTCATTCCTATCATTCGCCCGCTGAATCCACATTCCACACTTCAAGCAGCAGGGTATCGCCGTCCAGATTCAAAACGACTTCTTGCAATGCATGAGATCATGACAAAAGCTCTTGGAGATGCAGGTCTTGATCCATCCCTCTGTGAAACGATGTGCCCACGCTGTGGTGGATGTGATCTTGTTGTTGGCAGAGATGATTTGTAATGATGATTGAAAACATATTTGGAGATATACTGACGAAAAGTGGCATTCCAACGTATGGAGTACCTGGGTTTCCAGTATCTGTTTTATGTGAACAAGCTCATGCGACCATTGTCAGAAATGAAAAGATCGCTTTGGAGCTGGCACTCGGGCACTCACTGGTAGGTACTCGCTCTGTGGTAATTGTAAAACAAGTTGGAATGAATGCTCTTGTTGATACGCTTGCAAATGCGACGTTTCAAGGTGTACAAGCTGGGGTCATTATCATTGCAGGTGATGATGAATATCTCTCTTATTCTCAGACATCTCAAGACTCACGGTGTTATGGTCCGGTAACCAGATCCGCAATTGTAGAATTGCAAGGACGACATCCAGTGGAAGCACTTGAAGATGCATTTCGTGCATCTGAGCGTTTCTCCCGTATTGCCATACTAAGAGTTACAGACGGCGAACTTCGTTCTCCTGCTATAGGAGAAGATATGTACCAGCCGATATCTGTAACACCCACGGAGGAGATCCGTCCCGGACTTGCAGATCCAGATCTTACGATGTACGGACGAGGGATGCGGGTGCAGGAAATAACAGATAAAATGATGGGATACCAGGGTGGACTTGTCTATCCACGTATTGATCCCGCGCCTCATCTTACACCTGCTCATACACATCGCTCAAGTCGAAAGAAGTCTCTAACTCTCTGTCATACGTGTCCGTTTCGAGACCTTTTTGATATGTTTGAATCAGCAAAAAAACCTGTTGTCTGTGATGCAGGATGCTGTGTGCTTCTCATGAACACTCCATACACAGTGGGGCTCGTATCATATGGGATGGGGTCTGCGATTGCGACTGCTCATACGACTGGCATCGCATTTGTTGGAGATTATGCACTGCTTCACTCCGGATTACCTGCACTGATCGAGATCTATGAGCGAAAAATTCCTGTAATTACTGTCATTATACAGAATTACAAGCTAGGGATGACCGGAGGTCAACCAATGCCAGATATAATGCCATATATTGGATTTGCCAACCCGACTGTGTACAATTGCTCTGATAACACTGCATTGCAGGCGATTAAGTCAGCGATTGTGACACCGATACGAGAGCGAAAAGAACCACGAACATTTGTAGTACAAGGCTCGTGCCAGGAGGTGATTAGCCATGAATATGTGGAATGTTGAGGTATGTGATGTAACACTGCGTGATGGAGAACAGACTCCAGGTGTTGCATTTTCGAAGGAGGAGAAAATCGCAATTGCACGTCAGCTTGATCTCATCCGCGTTGAAGTCATTGAAGCTGGATTTCCAACGATATCAGAGGAGGAGTGTAAAACAGTACGTGCGATCTCGCGAGAGGGACTCGACGCCAGAACCTGTGGACTTGCAAGAACAACACGTTCCGATCTGGAAGCTTGCATTGCAGCAGAAGTTGATATGGTTGCTTTGTTTATGGCAACTTCTCCTCTCCACCTGCAATACAAATACAAAAAACCCCTTGAAGTGATGATGGCATGTGTTATTGATGAGATTGACTATGCTGTAGATCACGGAATTCAGGTTCGATTTGGGGCGGAAGATGCTTCCAGAACTGATGTTTCTGTATTAATTCAGGTCTACTGCGAAGTTGCAAAGCATCATGCAAATCTGGTGACATTTGCTGATACAACCGGTTGTCTCACTCCACTCGAGCTTCAAGCAAGATTACAGGCTATTTTACCTCATATTTCTCTTCCTCTTGCGATCCATTGCCATAATGATCTTGGGTGTGCAACAGCAAATACCCTGACTGCTGCTGAACTTGGTGCATTTCAACTTCATACGACAGTGAATGGTATCGGTGAGAGATGTGGAAATGCACGGCTGGAAGAGGTTTTGGTAGGGCTTCGCCTGAAAGGTGGTGTGGATCGATATGATCTCACTGAGATCCCGGCCCTTTCACAGATGGTTGCAGAGTATACTAATATTCCAATTCCAATTACAAAACCGATCGTCGGAGATCATGCTTTCGCACATGAAAGCGGAATTCATATTGCAGCAATGCTTGAAGATCCACGGACCTATGAGTACGTTGAACCCGCTCTCCTTGGATGCAGCAGAAAGTTCCTGCTTGGAAAGCATACCGGTCGAAAGGCGCTTATTCATGTTCTTTCGGCGTCCGGGCACTCAGTTCCTGAAGAGAAGATCGATTTTATTCTTGCTGAAATTAAGGAGCATTGTGAAGGAAAAGGTGCTGTCACTCCTGAATTTCTTCATACATGCATACAAAAGGTAGTTGAGGGTGATTAAAGATGGCAACATTATCTGAGCGAATTTTAGGTGCAGAAGCGGGAACATATGTAGATCGCAAAGTCGATCGCATGTATGCTCATGATGGTACTGGCATTCAGACAAAACTTGTTTGGGATAGGCTGGGCGGAATAGGAGTGAAGGCTCCATATAGGACATAT
>WRER01000215.1 GCA_009779205.1 Methanobacteriota archaeon
AATGCCGATGGCATCCGGCTCAGTCGCCACAACAACAAAGGAAACCGAGTTTCCAATCAGATCGACACGAATAATCTGATCACGGCGAATGGGTCTCCCTCGTAATTTGCGCGCTAAAATAAGCTCAGGATTATTAAGTGTGCCTGCTGTAACAGGACGCAATGTGATGCTTGCAAGATCGATGACATGGGTCTTTTTAACTATAACCTGGTCATCAATTCCACATCCAGCATTGCTTCGAATTTCTCCATCAATGGCAAGGCCTGGTCGTGGAAATGTAGTATTTTGACTGACCCACACAATGGCAACAGTACGTTTTGCCCCGATTATTTCGATATAATCTCCATTAACAAGGCTAAGTGCCTGCATAGTTGCATTATGTAATCGAGCAATCCCTTTACCTGCGTCTTCTTCAGCAGCACGTAGGACTTCTAATTTGAGTGAAGGTCTTTTCATTCCTTCGCTTTGTCCATTTTTCATAGTACATCGAGATAGTTGTGAGTAGGTTGTGCGTCAGGTACGTCTATGGACGTTTGTATGCAATACCGTGCTCAGTAATAATGACGTCCATTCTGATATCATCAGCTGTTATTGGAATTTCATCACATTTCTGACAAGAAAATGCAGCACCGATCTTATAAATATGTGGGTATTTCTGTAAAAAGCGATCGTAATAGCCTTTACCATACCCAATGCGAGAGCCATTTTTTCCAAATCCAAGCATAGGTACAATACAGAGAGAAACATCTTCTGGTCGTGCAGGGATCTCACACCCAATTGGTTCAGGTACTTGAAACGTACTGCATACGAGAGATGATGCAGCAGTCAGATATGAAAGGCGGAGACTGACATCGCTTTGTTGGATAATCGGGACAATAATTGAAATATGCTGTGCAAGAAGAGAATCTATAAGCTGACTCGTATCAAGTTCTGGAAATTTCGAACAGTAAACAAGAACTCCACCAGCATGATCAGTGATCCATTCACTGATACATGCATGAAGATGGGCAGATGCACAGTGGCTCCAGGCGGCATGGTCATCGGCTGAAACCTCCATTCTGATATGTCGAAGCCATTCTCTACATTTTTCTTTCTCATCACATGTATGGGATCTATCATCAAAATCTCCAAAATGATGATTTTTATTATTCATTTATATACATACATTCATTGTGCGTACATGCAATTGTATATTGTCATGCCAAAATTGCCAAATGTATGAAAAATGATCTTTTTTGTAGTAAAGAATAAGCAAAATATATATCACCAAAAAACTATTATTAACTATGCCATTTGATGAGTTTGAGATGTCTGACGAGAAAGGACAAAAAGAACAAGATCTTTCCCGTATTGGAGTGTCACTTCCATCCCATCTGCTTGAGAGTTTCGATGCGATTCTATATGATCGCGGGTATTCATCCCGTTCAGAAGGAATTCGTGACGCTATTCGGACATATATTCGATACTACAAATGGATGGGAGAACTCACTGGAGAGCGTCAGGGTGTTATTACAATGGTATATGACCACCATCAGCGAAATCTCCTGGAAGCAATAACTGAGGTTGAACACCAGTACTCAGATATGATTCATGCCTCTCTGCACTCACATGTAACACATTCACGCTGCGTAGAAATACTCCTTATCCGAGGTGATGCAAAAGAGATAAAGAAGGTCTCAGAGCGGTTAATGTCACTGAAAGGAGTTGAATCTGTAAAGCTAACAACGATTCCACTGGAAGGATAAAACATGAAGGGTAGACAGGAATAGAGCTAGGACAACGAAATTATTTATCAGGCCCTACATAGATGTCTGTGGAAGTTGCTTGCCCTTCTTTTATATTGTGCCCTTCTGAAAAGAAGTAAAGCGACGTAATAAAACAGACCATTGCTGCAATCATTCCAGGTACCACGCTATCAGCCTGTGATTGATCTGTCAAAACCAGAATGATAAGTAAACAAAATCCAACTCCTGTCAAGGCAGTACCACTATAGATGTAAATCATCCATTCATATGGTTCTACAGTGATAATTTCATCCATTGGAAATAAGTATCTGTTTTTATCGTATATATAACAGATAGCAGACAGATTGTTAGTTACTTCCTCTACGAACTTGAGTGATCATTATGTTCATGTATATATAACAGACAGAGACTGACTGGTAGTTACTCTTCCAACATTGTTTCTTTTGCGACGTATGTCAAAATAGAAGAAAGCGCCTGTACTGAGCCCTCATATGCTTTACGTCGCGAGTCATCAGGTTCCGCAAATGCACGCACCTGCCAATTTTCGTACTCATCAATCAGATATTTCAGATATTGATACAGATCACGCCCTCCAATCTGTTTCAGCTGCTTGATTGCAGATGCACATGCAGTATCCCACCCTTTTTGGGCAGATGGTGATAAATTATATTTTGCAGGGCTATGGCGCATTTCAGAAAGGATTCCAGCCATTTCATTCAGATCAATAACACCTTTCTTTGGTGCAAAAAGTGAGAGAACTTCTGCGAAGAAGTCTTCCCAATCCTCTACCCAGCGTGTATTATACACATGTGGATACTCCTCACCCTCAACAGGGATGCGTTGCAGGGTAATCTCGGAGATCTCAGAATCAACGCCTTCAATGTACTGTGCATATGAAAATGTTACACGTAATGTTGCATCTTTTTTATCTGAGATGATTTCATAGATAAGTGAGTATGGGATAATGAGATAGTCACTGGATTTTAATTTTACTAAAATTCGTTTGTTTGTAATGTAAACCTTTAATTTCTTAGAAAAGCCATTCGGACAGGAGAAAAGCATTTTTTCACGGCTTTTCACATTCTCACATGTGTCAAGTCCTTGATCACTTCTCTCAATGTGCTCAACAAAAAG
>WRER01000216.1 GCA_009779205.1 Methanobacteriota archaeon
GAAAAATAATTCGTCATACTTTAAAGGGGTGCGGAATCGGAAATTTCAACTTTGTTTATTTAACTTTTACAATGTAAAGACCTGAAGTTGTGTGTAGCATCTCCCATCCCTCCAAAAATCAACATGTAATATGGAAGTTGAATCGATAATGATTGCTTTTCTTCGACTTTTAAAAAATGTTAACTGATACATTCCTGTGCAAAAGCCACTTCGTGGTTTTCATACTTATTAAATCTGCACAGTTCATGTAATGTCCGTTCCATGATATCGCGTCCGATCTCCGGATTAAGGGATTCCAGCCACAAAAAAAAACCAACCCGTGGTGGAGTTCGCCGTTCGTACTTAAACACGCCATTACCCTGATATACCATTTTGTAAAACTCTTTTTTACCCCGGGGTCGAAGGTAGATCAAAGGAGTGTAATCCGGAATATCTACAGCAAATATGACTTTTGAAAAATCGGATTTAATGGCGGCAAGATCCAATATTTCCCCTTTGTAATCAATAATGTACTGTTTGCATAGAAATTTGACAGCAGATGGATATATTGCACCAAACAGAATTTTTTTGACAAGTGGGGCTGTGATGGCAGGGGATGGAAGTGAGAGTTCAGCATTGGATTCAAATTGCTTATAAATCCAGTCTCGCTCGATATCGTGGAATAATTTGTAGTCAAATGGGCGCTTTGTTGTGAGGTCTGTTGCATAGCATACTTTTCCAGAGGGGGGCTTTGGTTCTTTATCTGTTTTCCACCTTCCTTTAATGTGCTCGTGCAGTTTTTCACATGATATCGTCGAGATACTGATGTGTTCCTCTGATGCCAGCACCATGTGCCCTCCTTTATATTTCGTCAATGGAAACGATGTCGCCAGAATAAATGTGACTTCCTGTTGAACAAACAGATATCTGATCATCTGTTTTTTATAATAGACTTCTTGCATGAAGTCCTTCAAATCAGCAGGTGAGGTCACAACTTCAACAATAGCAATGGAGCCGTCCATCTGCACCATGACGAGATCGAACTCTGCCAGGTCTTGCCCGTTTCCCCGAATCGTAATATCTCCATTACGAGAGTAAAAAAAGCCATTTTGACCGAGTCTTGGGCGACTTCGTTTTTTTGGTGCATCGCTCCCTTTCAAGACCATTTTTTGTATGGCTGAATTCTTCGCTGCGACATCTAAAAATAGCTCATATATGATAAACTCATACCAGCGCCCCTCTGCCGATCGCATAAAAGAGATGTCATCTGAGGATAACTTTTGCTTCTCAGTCTTTGTCAGATGGCGAAGTGCCTGGATCGCATGTACTTTTTGAGGCACGAATAACTTCATGTTATCAAGAAGCCATCGATTAAAGTCGTTCATATGTAGTTGTTCTCCCTTGTCATCATGACTCCGAGCAACAAAACACAGGTATATTTAAACGGTTTCCATATATAGGTTTCTACTATCTGATGAAATAAGTTATATATGGAGAAAAACGAACATACAGAAGTTAGACAAACTCCCCATGTACGATATCCCTATTTCCGACAATACATAAATAGGTATCACTGACCTCTTAAAAAAATTTTATATGTTTAAACATCACCAGTTATAGAGCTGATTGCTGTGGGCTCGTAGCTCAGTTCGGCAGAGCGCCTGGCTTTTAACCAGGTGGTCAGGGGTTCAAATCCCTTCGGGCCCGTTTCCACGCAACTTTTTGGTGGTTTTTCAGAGTCTTTTTACCAATCTAGCAGATAATCTTTGACAACCTAACACGTATCGAGGGGGTGTCGGCGCTGAGCTCCGAAGTGAATGTATTAAAACATGAAATGGTACCTGAACATAGTATCATGAGTGGTGAAGACGTAGAATTGCTTTTTTCCACGTACCGGATAAGTACTGAAGATCTTCCACGTATTTATCATGATGATCCCGCAATGCTTGCCATCGGTGCAAAAATTAATGATGTCATCAAAATCGTCCGAAAAAGTCTTACTGCTGGTCGGGCAGAATCGTATCGTCTCGTCGTAAAACGACCCAAAAAATAATGGGGCTGATGTATTGATTAATACCAACATTTTATCTCAAGCATATTTTGCACGTGAACACGTAGCCCGCCATCAACTTGACTCGTACAACCATTTTCTGACACATAATCTACAGAATGTGGTTGCAGAGCAAAAGATAATCGAAACTGATATAGAATCGCGTGGTAAGGGAAATGAGTCTGTCTCTGTTGAACTTGGTGAACTTCGTGTTTTGAAACCACTCGTGCGCGAAGCAGATGGATCACAGTCTGAGTTGTTCCCAAGTGAAGCCAGACTTCGAAATATTACCTATGCTGCACCGATTCAACTTGATTTAACGCTAGTACAGAATGATGTCCGCTCCGAACCCGTCACCGCAACCATTGGCCAGCTGCCAATTATGGTTGGTTCTGTTGCATGCAATCTTCATGGCTATTCTGATGAAGAACGTGTTGTTCACGGAGAGGATCCACTAGATCCCGGTGGCTATTTCATCGTCAATGGAACTGAACGTGTTTTAATGACACTTGAAGATCTTGCCTCAAACAAGATCATGACTGAGTACACTGAGCGATATAATGAGCGTATTTATGTTGCAAAGGTGTTTTCACAGTTCCGTGGATATCGCGCACTCGTTGTTGTCGAGCGAAATCGAAAAAATCTCCTTGAAGTAACGTTTCCATCCGTTGCAGGACACCTGAAATTCGTTGATCTGATGCGGGCACTTGGCATGACCTCTGATCAGGAGGTCGTGACAGCAGTATCTGGTGATGAAGAGATTCTCACATTCATGATGCAGAATCTTGAAGAGAGTGAGTGCGACACTGTTGAGTGTGGCATTATGTATGTCGGAAAGAAACTTGC
>WRER01000217.1 GCA_009779205.1 Methanobacteriota archaeon
CGAAGAATGCGTGAGATTCAGATGCATACAAAAGCCCACATGGAGAAGATGCGTGTTCCATCCATTCAGGACGTGCAAAAAGCCCGTGCACAGGATACATTGGCTTCGATTCGGAGTGCAATATCAGATACTGAATCCATCGCACCATATATTCCAATCGTGCAGGAGCTTGTAGCGGAAGGAATTGATCCTGTAACGATTGCTGCAATTTTACTGAGAGAGAAGAGTGAGTACAAAGAACATATCACAACTGAACCTCCATCAGATGCTCATAAGCGTGATGGAAGAGGTGGTGACAAAAAGCGAGATGGTGAGTGGAAACAGAAAGAGCAGTACAGCGGTTATCAAAAGAAGCGATATACACCCATTCGAAGAGATGATGAGTACGCTCCACGTGGTGAGGGGCGTGGCGTTGCAGTAACAAAGGTCATTAAAAAGTCTGGAAGACGGACATAATGCAGACTGTTACAACTGCTTGCTCCGCCTCCAGCCAATGTCATTAAGATAACACTATCTGCCTGCCCTGCCTCACCGGCAGGTTGGAGTTTATAAGTTCCGCTACAGAAAAAATGTATCACGAACTTCCCCGTTCTTTTTCATGCAATCAGTTCATTGCTCACGAATTTGGTAGAATGACTGCATGATGTTTTACACGATTGGATAATTGATGCCCTCCCTGCAACTTACCTTAACATAGCTATTTATTCTTATGCTTGCCATTTGTATTGGGACTAGCCTGGGTGGATCGGCGTCACCTGTCATCTGAAATCGTCGATATGCAGAGGGCGAAGTTTGAGGAAGGGTGGCTTAGGGCATCCTGTAGTTTTCTATTTCCTGACTGAGAAGCCCTGTCCCGTGAGGTCGATGGCAAGTTATCAATTCTCTGTAGAGAGAGGAGACCTTTTGATGTGGAAACCGGTTCAGGCCCGGAAGGGAGCAAACTTACCATATACATTCGGCGCCCACGGGGGTACGGGGTGGAGAAGGGATTTGAAAATAGGGTTGTACCGGCTATTCGACCGATAACGCGTCCTACTATTCTGTAAGATATCATTTTGGGTAATGGTACATTATTATCGCATTATTATCGACTTCATAGTTTTACGCTAATAGCGTCATAAAAAACCCTGGGCTGACAAATAAAAGCATAGCTGAGGCTATTCAAAAACAAGCCGTGAGTCTCGTCAACATTGACAACAGCTTCATAGGAGTTACGCAAAAGACAACATGAGTTAGGAGTTACGCAAAAATCAGCATGACTTAAACTTTTGCCAACAAAAAACAATTAATTAACGTGACTTAATAAGGCATTATGATATACAAACGTGCAATTTTGCGTAAGTCCTACTTCAGTTAGGCTATGCAGCAGGCATGATACATCATTGTGAACAATGGAAGCATAGAAATGAAAACACTGTGCTTATGTAGTGAACCCCTAAAAATTTAAAAAAACAGAATAAACATTACTTTACATTGAGATGCGGAAAGACATGCTATGAGGTATAGAAAGCTAGGAAAAACAGGGATGGAAGCCAGTATCATTGGTTTGGGTGCGGAACATCTCGATGGCAAAGACTACGATATTGTAAAAGAAACTATCGATGCCGCCATGGAACACGGTATTAACATGATGGATGTTTTTATGCCAGGCAGCGATATCAGGCAAAAAATTGGCAGAGCTATCAAAGGAAACCGGGATAAATTTATCATACAAGGCCATATCGGCTCTACCGATATAAACATGCAATATGACATATCAAGGGATCTAAAAGTAACAAAAAAGTATTTTGAGAGTTTACTGGCAGATCTGGGTACAGATTATATTGATTTCGGAATGCTGTTTTTCATTGATAGTGAAAAAGACTTTGATGCGGTCTTTAATTCCGACATTATAGCCTATGCCAAAGACTTGAAGAAAAAAGGTGTCATCCGGGCCATCGGAGCAAGTTCTCACAATCCCGTAATGGCAAAAAAGATCGTAGAAACAGGAGTCATTGAGTTGCTCATGTTTAGCATTAATCCGGCTTTCGACATGATTCCTGCTGAAGTAGACGCTCTTGGCAGTCTTGCAGAAGGTTTTGACAAAAACCAAATGCTCAACATTGATCCAAAACGCCAGGAGCTTTATAGAACCTGTGACCAGCTCGATATACCGATTACGGTAATGAAACCACTTGGAGGCGGGAAGCTGATTTCAAAAGATCACACACCTTTTCCAAAACCCCTAACCGTCGGTCAATGTGTCCACTATGCTCTAACCAGACCGTCAGTAGCAAGTGTTTTAGTAGGTTGCCAAAGCAGAAAACATATTGAGGAAGCTGTTTCCTATTTAACGGCAGCACCTGATGATTTGGATTACACCGAAGCAATCCGCAGCATGAATGAGAGCTTCAAAGGAAGCTGCCTCTATTGCAATCACTGCCTGCCATGCCCTGCGGGAATTGACATTGCAGCAGTTACAAAATACCTGGATATTGTTGAAAAAGACAATAATGCCATTACCAGGGGAGCAGGACTCCATTATAGGGAATTATCAGCCTATGGTTCGGATTGTATTCAATGTGGGGACTGTGAAAGAAGATGCCCTTTTTCTGTGCTGATAATGAAGAATATGCAAAGAGCTTCTGAGCTTTTCGGTATATGAGGAAAAGAGGCAATAGAGATAGACCTAATCGAAATGGAGGAGAATTGATTCAATGAAGAAAATAGTTGCGATTGTTATGGTAGCGGTGTTATTTTTTTCCGTGCAAGCTGCTTATGGAGCGGATGATGTTTCAGTAATCATCGATGGACAGGTTATTGAAGGCTATGAGGTGAAGTGGGATGAAGATGGCAATATGGCTTTTATCGGAGCCGATTTCTTTAAAACC
>WRER01000218.1 GCA_009779205.1 Methanobacteriota archaeon
ATGCATTCTTGGAGCGCCACTTATTGCCTATGGAACTCTTGGCGGATTATATGATCATCGTCCAACTCTTGATGGGTATGCCTGGATGGAGCGAGCTCATCCAGATGATTATGCTGCAATCGTAACCTTACGCGAACTACCGGGAGAGCATGTACTTGTTGAAGCGGAAGGAGGTGATTATCTGTATTATGGAAGGATATCCTCTGCTACAGGCATTCCTGCGATTCTTGGGTGGCCGTTCCATGAAACGATGTGGAGAGGAGATAATCCACCAGGATGGTACGGAGAACGCATACGAGATCTTTCCACAATGTACGAGCAACCAGATCTGACTTCTGAAATAATGATGAAGTACGATGCTGATCTGCTCATTGTTGGTGCACCTGAGCGAGAACGGTATTCTATTCCTGATGATGAAGATTATCTGCCGGATCTGATTCCAATTTTTACCGCAGGAGCAACAACAATCTATCAGCGGATGTATTAATTTCATAATCTTTATCCCATGAGATAGCGAAGTTATACAGCAATTCGTCACTATTATCTATTACAGGACTGATGAAGGCATGAATGATATGAATATAGACAATTGTGCCATCATTTGCCCTGTGATATGCTATAACTGATGAGTAATGAAGGAAATACATTGGTTTCCTGAACGAGGTAGTCAAGATGGCAAATTATGTAACATTTGAGGTATCTGAAGAGATTCAGAACAAAGCATTGGAAGCAGTAGAAACGGCGCGTGAAACAGGAAAGATCAAAAAAGGTTCAAATGAAGCAACAAAGGCTGTTGAGCGAGGGGTTGCTCAGCTCGTTATTATTGGTGCAGACGTTGAACCCGCCGAGATTGTAATGCACCTCGGACCTCTTTGTGAAGAAAAGAAGATTCCATACGTTTTTATTGCCCAACAAAATAATATTGGCGGCGCTTGTGGCCTTGAAGTAGGATGTGCAGCAGCAGCAATCATAAAATCTGGCAAAGCAAAAGAGATGATCGATTCAATTGCTGAACAGATCACTGCACTGAAAGAGTGATTACAATGTCTGATGCAACGCCTGCTGAAGTAATAGAGGTTATCGGATCTACTGGTATGCATGGAGAAGCCATGCAGGTGAAGTGCCGAATCCTTGATGGGTCCAATAAGGGACGAATAATTACACGAAATACGGTTGGTCCAATTCGAGAAGGCGATATTTTAATGCTTATCGAAACCGAGCGTGAGGCCAAGAAATTATCAAGGCGATAAACATGGTTGATACGTACACATGTTCTTTTTGTGGTACAGAGATGGAGCCTGGAACTGGCAAGATGTTTGTCAAGAAGGATGGAAGTATTTTCTATTTCTGTAGTACAAAATGCAGCAAAAACTATACATTGAAGCGTATTCCTCGTCGAGTTGTCTGGACAAAAGCCGGACGTAAAGCTCTTGGAAAGGAGTAAACTAGATGGAACAGACATTTCTGATGGTAAAACCTGATGGAATCCAGCGCGGACTTGTTGGAGAGATTATCTCGCGGTTCGAAAGACGTGGCTTTAAGATGGTTGCAGGAAAGCTAGAAACACTTCCAGAAGCCAGAGTACTTGAGCATTATGCAGAACACGCTCAAAAACCGTTTTTTCCGGGTCTAAAATCATATATCATGAGCGGTCCCTGCTTTTTAATGGTATGGGAAGGAAAAAATGTTGTACAGATCAGCAGAGATATGATCGGTGCAACAAACCCTATGGAATCTGCTCCTGGAACAGTTCGTGGAGACTATGCTCTTGAAATTGGCATGAACGTAATCCATGGGTCTGACTCTGTTGAGACGGCGAAACGTGAAATTTCGATTCACTTTACTCCAGCAGAATGCTCATCTTACACCCGTATTGATGAAGTCTATCTCTATGAGTAGAGTTGCAGTACCATCCACTCTTTTTTGCCTACTATCCTGGACTTCCGAAAAGCTATAGTGCAATACTCCTAAATCAGTCTTAAATTTCTAAAAAATCCGTAAAATGAGGATATTTATATTGAAAAGAAGAACGATAAACGCTATGATATAATGTGAATGTAACAGCCCACGTTCTACACCTCTTTTTCAGCACTATAGCGAACACTAAAATTGCATTTTAATGTCAGAGAGATGAAAAAACCATGAGATTCACGAAAAATACGAAAGCAAGTTTGTCTTCCTCAACTTGTTCCTCAGTTTCACATTTCGTGCTTTTCATTTGCATTTATTTTTTTTAGGACTTACGCAAAATTGCACGTTTGTAAGTCATAATGCCTTATTAAGTCACTTTAATTAATTATTTTAAGTTGGCGAAAGTTTAAGGCATGTTGATTTTAGCGTAACTCCTATTTTTGTATGTGGCCAAACAGAGGTGGAGTTTAGGGTGGAATTACACGATTTCACCACCGATCAAAATCCGTAAGGAAAACTTTGGAAATGTGATATTTATCTATCTACAGCCCCTAAGCAGGTAAAAAAAGAAGAGATAATTTCGTCTTATGTCGGTTCATTCTCATTTAACTGGAACGGAGCAATTGCCGGGTCACTCTCATTTAACTGGAACTGAGCAATTTTTCCACTGATCTCTTTTGTAATGAAATAGATCTCATCAAAAATCTCTCCGATCTCCGTGATTGCAGCTCCTGTTTCTTCTGCAGTAGTTGACATTTGCCCTACCCGCTTGACTGTGTGTTTGATCCGATCAGAAATTGTTGCAATACTCATAGTAACATCTTCGATTGCTCCAACTTGTTCCTCTACAAAAGATGCCACATCCACAGCATTGTGATTAATATCACTGATAGATGTGACAATGTTGTTAAGCATTGCTAGATTTTCGTCTACTGCTGC
>WRER01000219.1 GCA_009779205.1 Methanobacteriota archaeon
AAATCCAATCAACCATGGCCAGACCATTCCATTATGGTACGAACGATCCCCTTGGAACGTTGGATAATAGCCGGATTCATACTTCCCAAGCGTCCGTGGGCCATAAGGCGTTATAAGCTCAGCACAAATACGTGAAAGAGCACGATGCGCACGTTCAGATGATATCTGACCAAGGCCAAGCGGAATAAGTTGATTGGGGCGAAGTGCAGAGCTGTTGGGATCCAGTGTATCATATAAACATCCCACCTCCTCATTCCAATATGCCAGGAACGCATCACGCACATTGGCAGCAGGGATCGGTACAGGAATATGGTGGTGCTCGCAAAATGAAAGTGCATGAAGCCATAAACTATTAATTTCAACAGGTTTTCCCGTTCGAGCAGTGAATGTGGTATCCATCCACCCAGTCGAAGGTGCAACATGGATCAGATTGCCTTCTAACCTGGTGATAGATGTTGAAGGATACAGAGAAATGAGAAATGAAAGCTCAAGAGTTTTTTTTCGTATATATTCCAGAGCGTGCTCCGGCCACCTCTCATAATATTTTGAAAGTGCCCAAAACAGCCATAATGTCGCATCAGATGAATTATATGCATCTGGAAATCGATTTTGAACGAGCCCATCACGAGCATGGGACAAATGCCAGGAAAAGATCTCTTCTGCTTTCGAGAGGTGTCCGTACTCAAGCAACAGACCAGGAAGACTGATAAACGTATCTCTGCCCCATGATTCTAAAAACCAATGATATCCTGCATATATCTGATCTGTCTGGCAGCACAGCCCTGCTGCACGTGACAAGATATCACCGGAGGGAGGACTCTCATACATCAGCTCCGAATCTGCTATCTTCAGTGAAGGATGATGACAGGAAATGGTTATCGTTTGATTTGTAACCGTTCCATGAAAAATCCCTGGAGAGAAGAGCTCTTCATGTGCCTCATACCCTCGTTCTTCTTCCCTTGGGTAGTACGCCTGATAATACACTGTTTCATCACGGGTAAATGAGAGATCAGATAAAAACTCACATTCATGTACAGAAAAAGCTGTACTTGTCCCTGACTCACTCGGATATGAAATGGGGAGAGATGAGTAGCCAAGTGCGCGTATATCTCTATAGGTGACAAGGGGGCGTATAACAAGGTGAGCTGTCCCGATAACATCATAGCGTATGAAAAAGGCACCATCAAAATAGATCGTTTTTGTTATTGAACACTCAGGAAACTCATATCGAATCTGCACGGGGTACAAAGATGAGCCATGGACATGAGAGAGAGACGGACCAATATCTCCATAAAAACCAGGCAAGATCGAGATACCATTTACTTCCTCATGAAGAGCAGAAAGAAAAACATGCTCGTCAATAATGAGAAGCCCATGATATCTACGGGTATTTCCTGCAAAAGAAGAAGATGAATAGGCTCTCTTCTGCACCATGAGAAACTCACGGGACTGAGCGATCGTGAGATTCTGGAGTTCTTTTCCATAGTATATCATCTCTGGAATTGGAGCGTATATTCCAAGTGACTCATCTGTGACGTGCATCTTCCATGTACCTCTCAATCAGCGTTGCACATGGATTTATAGATCGCAGCAGTCTGCTTCGCAATATGTTCCCACGTGAAATGTTCAAGTACTCGTTTTCGCCCATTTTTTCCACAAAGTGTTCGTAAATCTTCATCTTGCAGAAGAATACTGACATACGTTGCAATATCAGATGGGTCCCAGGGATTCACATGAAAGCCACACTGTTCTGAACCGGCTGTAATGATCTGCTCTCGAAATCCATTTGTACCGGTAGCTCCAACAACGACAGGCTTTCCCATCGACATAGCTTCAGTGCACACAATACCAAACGGTTCATACTTTGATGGAAATACCGCAACATCACATGCTGCATAGTATAAAAGACGCTCATCTTCAGAGACAAGTTCCGGAATAAAAATCACATGATCTGTGAGATGAAGATCTGCAATATAAGTACGAATTGATGCTTCAAGCTCACCAACACCGATGAGAACAAGCATGGCATCTGGAATCTGGCGAAGGATCTCAGGCATTGCCTGAACAAGCTCAACAGTCCCCTTCACCCATGTCAAGCGACCGACAAAAAAGATCATTGGACGGGATCCAACTCCAATCTTTTCTCTAAACGGAGTCAGAATATGATCCGGATATCGCTCCATGCTATATTTCGTTGTATCAACACCATTATACACGACATTGATCTTCTCAGCAGGGTAGCCAAAGCTGATGAGTTCATCCCTCATCGCATAAGATACGGTGATAATAGCATCTGCACGTTCTGCTGCTTCGCGTTCGACATCTCGAATAATCTGTGATCCTCCGATCGTTCTTCCCTGTTCTGTGGAGTGAAAGTGCATGACGAGCGGAATATTCAGATTTTCCTGAATGAGAAATCCAGCAGGAGCTGTGAGCCAGTCATGCACTGCGACTGCATTAAATCGTGATTTGTTTTGTCCATCACGAATAACACGCTGTGCTGCCATTTGACAAAAGAGGAGAGTTTCCATAAAGAAATTTTGATCAGGAGGAGCCCACTGAATTACATCCCCCGGACTGTAAAGTGACAAAAGAGTGTGTATTTTCATGAGTTTTGGACGGTAGACAGGAATATTCCTATAATCCCCATTTTCAGGATCAGTACCGGTATTTCGTGAACACACAACAGGATCAACAGCCTCTTTCACCAAACGTGGAGTAATCTCCATCGCGTAGGTACCGAGCCCTCCACGAAAAAATGGAGGATACTCATCCACAATATATGAAAGTTTTAATGGTTGCGCAGGTGAATTCATTAACTATATTTGGATATACCAAAATGTA
>WRER01000220.1 GCA_009779205.1 Methanobacteriota archaeon
AGAGACCGTACATTACATATAATATTTTCTCTTTTTTCATCGGCAATCGTTGACATGAATCAAAACGAATTCTGTCCAGCCTCTTGTACAGATGTTTAACGGTTCAGTATGTTTAAATATGACGAGTCTGCAAACTGTTTTGATGAGGACCTCTCAGATTGTTCTGAACCCAAATGACCTCGTGCAATTTTTGAAAAAAGACCCTGCCTCTTTTACAAAGGAAGACATCCTTCGATTCTGTGAAGAAAAACAGATAAAGATGGTGAACTTTCGCTATACAGCAGGAGACGGCACTCTTAAAGTTTTGAATTTTGTCATCTCATCAAGAGAGTATCTTGATGAAATTTTGTCACATGGGGAACGTGTAGATGGAAGTAATATCTTTTCCTTCATCGAAGCAGGAAGTAGCGATCTGTATGTAATACCAAAATATCGTTCTGCGTTTATGAACCCATTTACTGAGATTCCAACGCTTGAGTTTATGTGTTCATACTATGATAATGAAGGAAAACCTCTTGCAAGTGCTCCGGAGTATGTTTTAAAGAAAGCAGATGCTGAGTTTACGAAGCAGACCGGCGCTCAATTCATGGGACTCGGTGAGCTTGAGTATTATATTGTCGGTGATGTCGATCCCCTGTTTCCTGGTCGCGACCAGATGGGATACCATACAGCCGCACCATTCACGAAATTCGAAGATATTCGTGCAGAGGCAATGTGTGCGCTTGCTCGCACCGGTGCCCAGATTAAATACGGCCATTCTGAAGTTGGCTGCTTCACCCTAAACGGAAAGTACTATGAACAACAGGAGATTGAGTTCCTTCCAACACCTGTTGAGCAGGCTGTTGAGCAGATCGTGCTTGCAAAGTGGATTCTTCGCACGATCGCACATCGGCGCGGTCTGAATATCAGCTATGCACCAAAAATAACGGTAGGTAAAGCAGGAAGCGGTATGCACTTTCACATGCTTGCAGAGAAGGACGGTAAAAACCTGCTGATAGAAAATGGAAAACTTTCTGATATGGCACGTCGGATGATTGCAGGTATCTTAGATATCGGTGATGCCATCACTGCATTTGGAAACACGATTCCAACATCATATCTCCGCCTTGTTCCACACCAAGAAGCTCCAACCTATGTGTGCTGGGGAGATCGCAATCGCTCTGTTGTAATTCGTGTGCCCCTTGGATGGAGTGGTGTGTCAGAGATGATTCATGATGCAAATCCATATTGTGGATTTACAAACCCAGAGATCCAAAAGCAGACCTATGAGTACCGAGTTCCTGATGGCTCCTGTGAGCCATACCTAACTCTTGCAGCACTGATTGTTGGATCACTTCATGGCCTGAATATGCCAGATGCCCTTGCAAAAGCAGATCGCTTGTATGCGTCTGGAAACATTTTCAATGAAGAAAATAAAGCGTTCCTTCAAGGTCTCAAACAGTTGCCTGCATCCTGTTATGAATCTGCAGAAGTACTCGAAGAGAAGCGTGCTACCTTTGAAGCGAATGATATTTTCCCGGCGCGTATGATCGATAGTTGCATTGCCAGACTGAAAGCATTTGATGATAAAAACCTATCTGAGCGCCTATATGGAAACAATGAGGCTATTGCTGAACTCGTTGCAAAATACTTCAATGTTGCATAAATATCTGTAATGAGATGTGGTGTATTATTATCAGGAGGGAAGGATTCTGTATATGCATGGTGGAAAGCCATGCAGGAACATGAAATTGCCTGTTGCATTTCTGTAATCTCTGCAAATGAGGAGAGTTACATGTTTCACACTCCGAATATGAGATGGACATCTCTTCAGACAGAAGCAGCACAAATCCCTCATATCCTTCATTACACGCAAGGTATCAAAGAAGAAGAGCTTCGTGATTTATCTGTTGCAATACGTCGTGCAAAGGATCAGTATCAGATCGATTGCATTGTTACGGGAGCAATTTTATCTAAATATCAATTTTCTCGCATTTCCTCGATCTGTGATGAACTGAGCCTTACAGCACGGAGTCCACTATGGAACATTGATCAGGATGCGTATATGCAAGATGTGCTTGATCAAGGCTTTTCAGTTATTATATCAGGAGTAGCATCAGAGCCATTTGATGAAACATGGCTTGGGAAGACTGTTGACATGAAAACATTACAAGCTCTCAAAGAATTTCGGAGGAAATATCACATTACACTTACTGGTGAAGGGGGAGAGTATGAGAGTTTTGTGTGTGATGCCCCACAATTTTCACACCGTATTGTAATTGAATCATCTGTACTTGAATATGTGAATTATCGCGGCATTTTCAGGATTATAGATGCAAAACTCGAAAAAAAGTATAATTCATCTTCGTATTGAAGCAATAAGAGCAGGCATATCGAGCCAGATAATGAGAGTATGTACAGTCTGGTCTTCATCCTGTGTCATCGACTCTGAAACATCCTGCACAGACATCTGGATAATTCCTTTGATGTGCAAGCTAATTTGATCGGTAATCTGATCACCAAGATAGCTTACCTGCTTGCTTGAGATTGTAGTAACGCTTTGGACACTATCAACAATGATACTGATATACTCTCCCCCAGTCTGATCAAGAGGCAATACAATTATTTTTTGCAGATCTCGCTCAACACGAGAGGTTTTCCCAAGAATCCGTGCGAAATCGATAACATGAGTGACCTCCCCTCGAAGATTAATGATGCCAAGTATATGTGGAGGAGTTCGTGGAATCGGAGTGATTGGAACCATTTCAACGACTTCGCGCACCATGGTAACATCCATAGCATAGTGTTCTTCACCCATTGAG
Organism: Methanobacteriota archaeon; assembly: GCA_009779205.1. Classification (GTDB taxonomy): domain Archaea; phylum Halobacteriota; class Methanomicrobia; order Methanomicrobiales; family Methanospirillaceae; genus Methanofilum. Next base: position 2,802 of record WRER01000220.1, read on the forward strand.
AAGACGATTATATCAATCTCCTGCTCCTC
>WRER01000221.1 GCA_009779205.1 Methanobacteriota archaeon
AGTCGTGATGTGGGATCATGTCGGGATCTTTCGAACCCGTGAACAGTTGCTGGTAGCTCAAAAAGAATTGGAAAAACTTGCACTCAGAAAAGTTCGTGCGAAGACCCCACAAGAATTGGCAGATTGCTGCACACTTTCAAATATGTGCCTTGTAGGACGCCTTATCGTTGAATCTGCACTAACACGGGAAGAATCACGTGGAGCTCACATGCGAACAGATATCAAGACTTCCTGGAGAGATATTGATTCTCCGTATGGACATACTGTTATCAGGGCTGGGCTTGACTTTGATGTATCTCTAGAACACAAGAAAGATGGAGCAGAGGGAGGTCAGGCATGACTAATATGACAATTACCCCTCATCTGCTGCCACATGTAAAACAACCACTAAACGTGCGTGTTCAAAGATGTAATCCAGATCAGCAGAGATACACTGAAAACTTCACAGTGCATGTCTATCCTGGAGCTCGAATTGTTAATGTGCTTCAGGCGATTAAGGATCAGGACTCTACTTTTATGTTTCGTATGAGCTGTGAAGCGGGGCAGTGTGGGAGTTGTGCCGTCAATGTAAATGGATCTCCAGTGCTTGCCTGTACCTATCATGCTTCTGATGGAGATCTGATCGAACCTCTGAATCTGCCTGTTATTCGAGATCTCATGGTAGATCTGGTTGACAATATTGCAAAAATTCCAACAATTCAGACAGCAGTTACCACGTGTCAATGTGAATGCCAAAAAGAAGGAAATGAAGAAAAGGTGAATGAATGCAGGGAAAACTGTTATGTTATCTCCCATCAGGTGCCAAACTTTGAAAAGACCCAGCAGATCAAAGAGCTTGCAGCATGTCTCAACTGTCTGTGTTGTATCTCGGCATGCCCAGCTGTAAAGGTTGTTGATTTTGCAGGTCCTACCGTAATGCGTGGATATATGCGAATCGCCCTAGACACACGAGAAACAGGAGACCGAATTCGAGATGCAATCGCAGCAGGATTGTTCTCATGCACTACCTGCCAGCAGTGTTCGACAGTCTGCCCAAAGAATATAAAAACACCGGGAAAAGCAATAGAAAAACTTCGTGTGATTGCATCAGAAAATGATTTAACACTTCCAAAGCATCGCGAAATTCTTTATCGAATCGAGAAAACTGGCCGAAGTCTGGAGACATCAGGGAAGGTATTTTTAGATCTGGTGGATGAAATTATCGAACCGTATGGAGAGGTAAAAGGAGAGGTTGTCTTTTTTGTTGGGTGTATGTTCAATGCCCGTCTTGTAGATACTGCACTTGATATGGTTGAGGTGATGAGGCATTATGGAATTCGCCTCATTATTCCAAAGGATCAGATCTGTTGCGGCTCGCCTCTGATGAGAACCGGCCAACTTCGCTCAATTCAACCATTAATGGAGCAAAATATAGCAGCTCTCGACCTAGGCATTCCAACAGTGATGGCGATGTGTGCCGGGTGTGGCTCGACACTGAAACATGATTACAATCAGCTTGATCTTCCTTTTGTGGTAAAGGATGTTTGTGAAGTTATGACTGAGTTTGGAATAAAACCAGATAAAAAACTCAATATCTCTGCAACGTATCACGATCCCTGTCACTTATTTGGTGGACAGGGTATCTCAAAAGAACCACGTGCATTGCTTTCTGCCGCTGTTAAGCAGTTTATTGATATGCCTGCACAATGCTGTGGCTCGGGTGGAGGAGTAAAGGCAGGCCAGCCAGATGAGGCAGATGCTCTCGGAAAACTTCGAGGAGAGATGATTCGAGAGACTGGTGCTGATATCGTGGTTACCGTATGCCCGTTTTGTGAGTATCATATTGGAGCACATTCAGACAGACCTGTGAAGAATCTGCTCACGGTCTATCGAGAACTGTTAGAGTAATGGCTGATGCAGTTGTACAATTTGCTTTTGGTGGCCAATACCTACAGAAAATAGTAAGCGTGAGATAGACACATGGGGTGAATCTTCTGCCAACGCTTAACCAACTTTTCATCGCAAAAGCGACCGAATCCGAATTCAAATAGTTGCAGAAATCTAATGAATGATGTTCAGAGACAGTGATAATCTATCTCAAAATAGACTGTCATGGTTATTTTTGTAAAGCAAATTTTTTTTCGTAACTGGTGAAGTATCACTTTTCTAACTAAGAATCATTTATCTTCTCTTGTTGCAAAATGGGTAGGTATGACAATACTTGAAGATGCAAAAAAAGGCATCATTACCGATGAAATGAAGGCAGTTGCAAAAGCAGAAGGCGTTACAGAGGAATTCGTGCGCAGAGGGATGGCACAGGGTCGCATTGTTATTCCAATATCACCATACCGCGATGTAAACGTATGTGGCATTGGGCAGGGCCTTCGCACAAAAGTAAACTGTTCGATCGGTACCTCAAGTGATATTATTGATATCGACATGGAAGTCAAAAAAGCAAAAGCTGGAGCTCACGCCGGAGCTGATACGCTTATGGAACTTTCAACAGGGGGAGACTTTTACGAAATCCGCCGTCGAGTAATTGAGGCAACTCCTCTTTCGGTAGGAAGCGTTCCTTTATATCAAGCGTTTATTGAAGCCGCACGCAAAGACGGGGCTACTATCCATCTGAAAGAAGATGACCTCTTTCGTATTACAGAAGAGCAGGCAAAGCTCGGTACAAACTTTATGGCAATTCACACAGGAATTAACGCAGAAACTGTAAAACGCCTGCAAAACCAGGGGAGACATGGTGGGTTGTGCTCTCGAGGTGGTGCCTTCTTAATTGCATGGATGCTGCACAATAAAAAAGAAAACCCACTTTACAGTGAATTTGACTACCTTTGTGAGAT
>WRER01000222.1 GCA_009779205.1 Methanobacteriota archaeon
GGCAGATGGTACATTAGGGCGACGAATTCAGAAGGGATGGCGTGAAATCCCATTTGGAAGCCGTGAGACAATAGTCATTAACCTCGAATGTGTTACGATCGACGGGCTCTCCGGTCATTCGGATCGTAAACAGCTGATGAGCTATGTATCTCATATGCAGCCTCGTCCGGAACGTGTGTTCACTGTGCATGGAGATGAAAATAAGACGATTGACTTTGCGAGCTCACTCTATAAGAAGCATAAGATACAGACCCACTCACCAATGAATCTTGAAACATATCGGTTGGTATAGTCGTGATCGATCTTCTTATGCACTCTTTTTCAATACTAAACCACTCCCAAAATTATTGCACAAAGACAGAGAGCTGATTTAGAAACTCATTTGAGAATTCAGTAGTTGACGCATTCCCTCCAAGATCTTGTGTTTTTAGACCTGCTTTCCATGTATTTTGAATTGCTGTCTCAAGATAAACAGCACCCTGTGAATCTCCGAGATGTTGCATTAAAAGAGCAGCACTTCGTATTGCTGCAACGGGATTTGCACGATTTGTTCCGGCAATGTCTGGAGCACTTCCATGAACTGGTTCAAAAAGAGAATGCTGTGATGATCCAATATTCGCAGAAGGAAGCATCCCAAGCCCTCCACAGAGATATGCCGCAGCATCTGAGAGGATATCCCCAAACATATTTGTCGTAACAATAACATCATATTGCGTTGGATGCTGAATTACATCAAGAACTAAAGCATCAATGTATTTCATCGTATGAACGATTGGTTCGGTTTTTGAGATCTCATCGAGTGCAATCTCATAAAAATAGGCATCAGATGCCAGAACATTTGCTTTTGTTCCAATGGTTAGATGCCTTCTCCTTCTTTTTGCAAGTTCTACAGCATGTCGAATAATTCTTCTCGTGCCCGCTTCAGATACCACGCGAACAGTGCAAGCTCTATCTTTTTCTCTCCATTCAATACCAGAATAAAGCCCTTCTGTATTTTCCCGAACAATTGTAATATCTATGCCTGGTGCCTGGATGGGGCGAATATTCGCATATAAATTCAGTTCTTTTCTAATTCGTAGAAGAATACTTTCATAGTCCTTTGATGGAGGGGTGGTGATTGCCCCAAATAATATAGCATCACTCTCCTTCATTATCTGAAGAACATTATCTGAAAGAGGGTTCCCTGTCTTTTGGTAGCATTCATATCCAAGAACTACCGGAATATATGTCCAATCAGGATGCAGAATTTCAAGTGCCTGAGCAGCAACAGGTGTGACTTCCTGCCCAATTCCATCTCCGGGAGCAATAACAATTCTCTTTGTCATAATACATCACTCTAAAATTCTAGTGTGATTATTGGAACGTGTTACTAATGAACAAATTTATTTTGATCTAAATAATGATGACAAAAAATGCATGAGACGGTTAGAATGTGTGAGCTTTTCATCAACTTCTTCACACTCTCCTGTGTCCATGTTCATGGGCTCATATTCTATGGATTCTATGGATTCGAAGAAGTCCTCAGGTATTGGTTCATACATGATATCTTGCTCAGCAAACTCATCTCCTTCTAATGCACCGTTGATATCAAATGGCCCGATGACGTGTTCTCCTCTGAAAAAATATGTATCCTCAGCATATACTTCGTCTTTATTGTACGTAGATTGTATATGGGAAGTGTAGAGCGTATACCATTCATTCCATAAACACTGTATCTGTTCGGGAAGGTACAAAAAAAGATGAAGGTGAAGTACATCGAGTGTAATGAGAAAACCGGGTCGATACATAGTTAATGAAACATCAGGTGACTGGTGTGATGCAGCACTGAGTAAAGGAATCTGATGTCCGCAAAGTGCGTATTGTTTCGGTGGTGGCATGTACCAAATCTGTATCTTTTCATCTACCGGACTCAACAATGCAGGATACTGTGGGAGTGGAAAGCAGATACATGAGAGCCATGCAGTTAGAGTCTGCACAGGAGGGAACAATTCAGCACATCTTGGACAATACCCCTGATGTCTGTCATACCAATGAGCCTTATTGGAAGTACAATGAAGAGCATTTGACTTGAGATCTGTCAGCAATTCATACCACTCAGTAGGATCTGGCAGTGTGTGTGGCTGTAGATTGGCAAATGCACGATTAAACAGTATACGTAATCTGGCGGGAAGATGTTGATATTCTGAATTTTGATGGAATGTGGCTTGAAAAGAAGAAACAGAATCATAGGAAAAAATACTTGCACAAGCAGACCAGGGAAATTGAGTACTGGCAGGAGTATCTGATTTGTGATCTTGTTCAATCTTATCATTGATAGTGTGAAAAGGATGGGATCCATTCATTATCATCATGAAAATAAGCACGGCAAGAGCAAAACAATCACAATAATATGGATCAGAGAAGATATCATCATTGCTTGCGTGATAATATCTATCCGGACTAAATTGTGCGTACTGCAGCAGCGCTTTTGTTGTATGTCCTGCAATGACATCTACAGAAATGAGTTTTACCTGCCCCTCATCATTTGTAAGTATCGTTCGATCAGATAAATGACCTGCTGCATAACCCTTTGCGTGAAGATGTCTTACAACCTCAGCGAGATTTTTTGCTGCTGTGAGTCTTGTGAGAAAAACGGTATGTGAAGAAGTACACTCATGCCATTCACGCCACATAGTACGATCAAAAGCAGGAATCAGATATCCGATTGGTTCTTTTTCATTCTGATGATGAAAGATCAGGGTTTGTGGCCATAAGGTACTATTCTGCAGAGCTCCGATTGGATAATGAGAAAAGAGAGAAGAAAGATGTTTACCATA
>WRER01000223.1 GCA_009779205.1 Methanobacteriota archaeon
GACTCCCTTACCTTCACGAAGTGTTGCTCTTGCAACAGCGGTTTTGCGCTTTCCGCTGGTATTTATGATTTTTGTCATACTATCTCCAAATTTCCTAGTACTTTGCTCCAAGGAAACTGCTGACAGCTCCCAGTGTGACGTGCTGTGGATTGTTCAAGGTACTCATGTGAACGTCTGATATTGTTTCCATCACTTTTCCTTGAAATTCTACTGGAACACCTACATAGGTTCGCACGTTTTTTAAAGCTTCAGATCCACGCTGACGCTTGTATGGAAGCATGCCTCGAATTGTTCTCTTTAAGATCTGATCAGGTCTTCGTGGGAAGAATGGTCCTCCTTCACGGGACCCACGCTGACGCTTGACATTGTAGTTACTGAGTACTCGTGCCCGGCTTCCGGATATCACGGTTTTCTCAGCGTTGACAATAGCAATCTCTTCACCGTCGAGCAGTCGTCTTGCAACATTGCTTGCGAGCCTTCCGAGTAAGAGACCTTCTCCATCAATTATGGTTACCATGCTTTTACCTCATAATTCTGATTCGGCTGCCACTCGGATTTGCAGCCATAAGCTCTTCTATGCTCATACAACGACCATTTGCATCAGTGATTTTGGTTTGTGCAGCATCACTGAAGTTTAATGCCGCAACGGTGACGGAGATACCAAGCACTCCTCCACCAAGTACTTTTCCAGGTATAAGCAGTGTTTCGCCATCTTTTGCATATCGGCTGATCTTGCCGATATTGACTTCGGCATAACTTCGGTTTGGTTTTTCAAGCCGGATTGCAATATCGCGCCAGATGGGAGCATCATGTTCCCGTGATGCTTTACGAAGTGCTTGTACCAGTTCCATTGTGTGTGGATTGGATTTTGCGTTCTTTTTCATGACTCTCATTCCTTGATTTCGCTTAATGCGTCAAGCAGTTCGTCTGATATATTCTTGAGGATCAACAGCCCTTGTTCAATAATTTCTATTGGCTTCAGGGAACCCAGACTTTCAATGGTGAATATGAATGTCGTAGGTTCTGTCTCGACCTTGATGGCGGTATCAATTCCGCTGTTTAGACATGCGACTTCACAAAGCCGACATAGTGAACATGAAGTGTTTTTATCTGGAATTGCCCTGGCTTTACCATTTGAAACTTCGAGGATGTTCATGGGGCATACTTCAATGCAGTGACCACAGCCGTCACATTCTGGTGTAATGGTAATGCGTGGCTTATTTTTGTACCCACAGATGGTGACTGGTTGCCATTTTGCGTGTTCAAGTCCGTTTCCAAATCGTGCAATTGCCTCAATAATGATTTTTTGGTTACTTTCGAGTTTCACGATTGGAATGTCAAGGTTAGTTGGTGAGATGTTTGGATCTTCTGATATGAGATCTTCTGAGGTCACCAGTTTTGGGCCTTCGACACTCATGGTAAAGGTCATGGTACAGCCCGGACATCCTTTCCCATTACAAGTGCACTGTTCAGTTGGAGTGTAGGTGCTGAGATCTGTTTTGATCGGAATGAGACCAAGACGATGCGCCAGAATTTCATCGAAAAGTGCACTTGTATTGTCGTAGATTTTTACGGAGTCGATGGCAAATACCTTTATTTCTGAAGTCATTGCCCGTCGAAGAGAGTTCGCAAACGCTGGTTCTATGTCGCTTATAGTAAAGATAGCAGTTGTATCGTCGAGACTGTTGAACTCTAGCATCATCTAGACTCTCCGTCCTCTCCTCCCGCCTTTGGCCCGGATTGAGTCATGAGGGACAGGGGTGACATCTTCGATGATTCCAATGCGCATACCTGCACGTGCGAGGGCACGAATGGCTGCCTGAGCACCAGGACCTGGGCTTCGCTGCTTTCCTCTTCCCGGAGCTCGAACCTTGACGTGGACACCGACGATTCCTTTTTCTTTGGCTGCCTGTGCAATGTTCGCTGCCATCTGCATTGCCGCATAGGGTGAGCTCTGGTTTCTATCCTGCTTAACAACGATCCCACCACTGCTTTTTGCAATTGTCTCCGCTCCCGTGAGGTCGGTGAGAGTGATGATGGTGTTGTTAAAGGATGCGAAAATATGTGCAACGCCCCATTTTTCTTTTTCGTTTGCCATTGTTAAATGCCCCTTATCTTCCTACCTTTGCAATGCGTTGGCGTTCTGCGTGAATATCACTCACCAGATTGGATTTGCCGTAGTATGAAATATTATCTTCTTCCTCAGCACTGACAAGGTACCCTGGTATGGTGACTTTTTTGCCGTTGATTGCGATGTGACCGTGTGTGACAAACTGGCGTGCCTGTTTTGGAGAACGGGCAAAGCCTTTGCGATAGACGAGGGTTTGCAGTCTGCGACCGAGCTGATTAGAAACCTGCAAGGAGAGCACATCATCAATGTCTACGCCACCACTCATAATGTTCATACGTTTCAGGTACCCAAGCAGCTGGTTTGTTTTGAGGTCGATCTTTGCAGTGTCGGTTGAACCGGATGCAAGTGCAATGATCTCACGTGCTGCTTTTCGGTAGCGTCTGAGCTCGTTTTTCGCAATCCAGACCTCACGTTTGTTACGAAGACCATACTCTATGACGAGTTTTGTCTCTTCTTCAATACGAGATGCTTCAAATGGACGCTTTGGTGTCTGGTATTGCTTGTGGTTTTTTCCTGGATATCCCATTTATTTCACCGTTTAGTTTTTCTTCCTCTTGACACCAACGGTGAGTCCGGTTCTTCCAGTGGATTTCGTGCGTTGACCACGTACCTTTTGACCGGTTTCATGGCGTATTCCACGATAGGAACGGATTTTTTTGAGGATATTAA
>WRER01000224.1 GCA_009779205.1 Methanobacteriota archaeon
AAGGCATTTATTCTTTGCTGCATGTTTTTTTTGTTTTTCCTGAACTTTTCCTATCTTTTGTCCCTGCTGTACTTTGGCGGCGAAGTTGCTTTTCTTGGACCGATTGTGCTTGATGCTCCCGGAATGTTTATAGCAACTCTTGTCACCTTTCTTGGTACGCTCGTTCTTTTGCATTCTTTTATCTATCGAAAGAAGACGGATTTTGATGCCACTTTTTTTATCATCTACTTCCTTCTTGTTGGGATGATGTGTGGGATGGTCTGCACGTATAATGTTCTTGTTATGCTCGTTTTTCTCGAGGCAGTTACCGTCACGAGTGCATTTTTAATATTGTATGGAAGGACAAAACGGGCAATTAAGGCCACATATATCTATCTCGGAATCAGTATTGTAGAGGTTATTTTTGTTGTCTATGGTGCATTTGTTTTGTACAATATCGCCGGGACGCTGGATGTCTCTCAGATAGATATTAGCTTGTTTTCTGCAAATGATATCTTCCTTCTTGGCCTTCTGTTTTTTTTCGGCTTTGGAACAAAAGCTGGAGTGCTCCCGCTGAGTGCGATATGGCTTCCTCCTGCCCATGCAGATGCTCCGGCACCGATTAGTGCGACCATGTCCGGTATTCTGATTAAATCAGGACTTATTGGAATGGTTAAGCTCATATATCCTTTTTTTGCTGTTTCAGGGATAGATACACTCATGCTTATTGTGCTCATTGCTGCTACCCTAAATATGGTTATTGGAGGGATTATGGCATGCCTTTCGCAGAATATTAAAAGGCTTTTGGCATGGAGCTCTGTTAGCCAGATCGGATATATTATTCTGGGCTTTGGTCTGGCGACGCCGGTTGCGATTTACGGAGCGCTTTTTCATATTCTCAACCATATGCTCTTTAAAGGCAGTCTTTTTCTGATAGCAGGTATTCTTCTGTTCCAGGTAAAGACATTGCAGATCAATAAAATGGGCGGACTTTTGCGGGTGATGCCAATAACAGGAATATGTTTTCTTATTGCCTCACTTGCTATGTCAGGGCTTCCATTTTTAAATGGGTTTTTCAGTAAGGAGATTATCTATGAAGGTTCTATTGAAGCTGGATTTCCGGTTCTTCTCACTGTGTTTGGGCTGCACCTGACCATATTTGGAATAATTGGCTGGATTGTTAGTATTCTTATTTTTATCTGTCTGATTCGGGCATTTTATCTCATATTCCTTGGAGAGCAAAAGGAAGCATTTGCTGATCTGCGTGATCTTCCACTTGCAACCATGCTTCCAATCATTATCATGGTATCATTGTGTGTTATCCTCGGACTCTTTCCGGATCTGGTTTCTGGAAGTCTGGAGCTGATAGCAGAGACGATATACCTGATGAAAGGATAGTCTACTCTTTTTTTGCATGATGCATTCAAGTGAGTTGACACAGACTTTTCAGACTCTCCTTACCAAAAGGCTTGAAGGGATTGATCCAGAGAAAATTGTCGGCGTTGGGGTCGGAAATCGGATGAGGAGTGATGATGCTATTGGTGGGGTTTTACTTGATGCACTCCGGGATGTGCTTTTTCATCTCATTGATGCAGGTACAACTCCTGAGGAGTATCTGAGCATTATCAAACGGCTTGATCCAGAAGTTATTATCTTTTTAGATGCTCTTGAACGAGGATTTCCTCCAGGTACGATCTGCATTGTTGAAAAGGGTGATATCCTGCCACATCATGAAAATTCTCATTATCTTTCTTTGAATATTCTTTTAGAGTATCTTATCATGGAGACAGGGGCAGATGTATTCATTATCGGGATTCAGTACGGGACAATTTCATTTGGTTCTGGTCTTTCGCCTGAGGTGGAGGAGGGTGTTTTGATATGTGCAAAGATTATGCGAGAGGTGATTTTCAAAAGCTGAGTTTTGTACCAAACGAAATACATAGTGATGAAATACTGTGTTAGAGAATATAATCACCTGCCATGCTGCATATGAGAAATGATCTGTACCAAATACGCCAGGAACAGCCACCAGATTATGAAGAGGTCTATCATCTCGTTCAACAAGCATTTGCTGCAACAACCAACTCTGATGGGACCGAAGCAGACTACCTGACAGAGCTGAGAAAAAAAGAGACATTCATTCCAGAACTGTCATTGGTTGCAGAGCACAGTGATGGTTTCCTCATTGGACAGATCGTTTTGTATCAAACCAATATCATCACAGATAATGGACTGGTGCATTCCTTAGTACTCTCACCACTAAGTGTTCATCCGGACTATTTCCGCCGTGGCATTGCCCGTGCTCTGATGACTCAGGTTTTTCATACAGCCTGCAATATGGGATATCACGCTGTATTTCTGTGTGGTGAGCCTGCCTTCTACCAACGATTTGGGTTCATTGCATCATATCATCTTGGCATATTGCACATCAATGACAGCAAAGCCGAATGGTGCATGGCAAAAGAATTGATTCCCGGTGGATTAAAAGACATACACGGTACAGTAGATATTGTTTGAATTATAGATAGGCGATGTGCGATACAAATTTTTAGATACTGTCACAAACTGGTGTTCCACTCTTTTTTCCCCTTTCAGTGTCCATGATCCATACACCCATTACATAGTGATGCAAATATACTTCCCATGATCTCAGATCCTGTGTTCAATCAAAAACTGTCAATATTAATTAAAGGTACACGTGTCAATCAAAAAACACAGGATATCCTCATTGACGCCGGAAAAATCATCTCAATTGCGCCGGATCAAAATACAAATGATGCAGAGTTGATTATTGATGGAACAAAAACACTAGCTCTTCC
>WRER01000225.1 GCA_009779205.1 Methanobacteriota archaeon
ACCATGGAACAAGCTTTTCAAATCTGTGGTAATAACAGCATTCCGCGGTGCCGTCGTCACACATACAATCATCAAGGTCAGGATACTCAGGTTCTTCGGATTCCTATGAATCATCCTCGAATTCATCAACAATCTCATCTTCGAATTCATCGACAATCTCGTCCTCGAATTCATCGACAGTCTCATCAACGATTTCTACAACATCTTCTTCAATGATGAATTTGCTCAGGAGTTCGTCCCACTTGTCAGAGACCATCAGTTCTATAATTCCTGCGTTGATGATTTCGTGAAGCTCAGTGTCTTCATTGCGCATTGCAACACCGTACTCTTCACCGGTTGGGATGACGTCGAGTATAACTAATGATGGCTTGTTCTGGATGTATGATCTGATGTTTACATCATCGAAGATAACAGCCTCAACAAGTCCCTGCCCAAGAGCAACCATGGACTGTGGGAATGTGTCGTAGAGCTTGATGTTTCCACTCAGGAGAAGCTGGTCGTACTTCTCGGCACCAAAGTAATCTGACTCAAGGAACTGGTCTGCAGAGCAGCTGCGCTGGACACCAATGATGAGCTCACCTGCTTCGAACTGTTCCATTGTAACATATGAGTCTTCTCTTACAACGACTCCCTGGTCAACGATCCAGTATGGAATTGAAAAAGTAACCTGTGCTGCACGTGAAGGGGTAATGGTCATACCCGAGTACACCATGTCGATCTTATTCTGTAACAGTGCCGGAATAATTCCATCCCATGCAACAGGAACTATTTCGACTTCAAATCCGTTCTGTTCTGCGATCCACTGGATGGACTCTACATCAAATCCAACTGCAACGCCATTTTCATCTATGTATGTATATGGGGGGTAGTCTCCGTCAATACCTACAATGTATGATTCTGCTGCTGAACATCCTGCAATCAGGAGAGCAGACATTGTTATGAGAGCGAACACTCTATACAACATTTTTGCCATACGTTCATTATGTGTATTGTACTCCAATAAAAGAATTGTGAAATGTTACATTTTATAGGTAACCAAAAGAACTGTATATCAATGATATAACGCTCCTCCATCATCACACGTTTGCAATAGCATTTGTAGTAGGAGTTACGCAAAAGTCAACATGACTTAAACATTTATTAATCAAAAACACTTAATTGAAGTAATTTAATAAGACATTATGATATACAAACATGCAATTTTGCGTAAGTCCTAACCTTTTATACCATACTTCTGGAACTGTTTCACTGACAAGTTCATCATCAATCCTTTTTCAAGATATACGTATGCAGAAGTTCGTCCCACGTATCAGAGTACATCAGCTCTGCAAATCCTCTGTTACTGATTTCATGGAGGCGTCATGCATTAATAAATGACTCGCTCCGGATGTGCATAGATGGTAAATCTGCCTGGACGTGCAAACCCTATGAGCGTTATTCCTGTTTCAATTGCAGTTTCAATTCCTCTTGAACTTGTTGCCGCTCGTGAGACGATAACCGGGATCTGAGCATTTGCAACCTTGCTTACCATGCCGGTAGGTTGTCTGCCGGTACATCCAAGCACGCATTCACGAAGATCGACATTATTGAGTAATGCCCATCCAACTACCTTATCAACGGTGTTATGCCTTCCAACGTCTGCACATCGAATGAGTAATTTGTCATCTCGAAAGAGAACTGAACTGTGCAGCCCTCCCGTCTGTAGCCACTCATCTGATTGAATTGCTGCAATGATGGCCTCAACACTCGCTGGGGAGACAGTCACGTTTTTTATGTCATGCAAGACATGTGGGGTCATTGAACTCGATGCTCCCCCTGATGATCCGGTAACCCATGTCCCAGTGTCTTTTCGCTTTGGCCCAGTTACGTAGATCTGGTCACCTTCAACATCTACTTCGTCAACTGTGGCACTGATTCCTTCATTTACGACAAATCCAACACCAAGTTCTGCAAGGAAATCATGTGATGCTATCTGCTCAGTAATCAATTCTCCATTATAGTATATTGCAACAGTCTCCTCAAGCACGACGTTTTCTTTAATTTCTGTTGTAACGCCGTCTTTATATTGAATAGCCTTTGCATGACCGAGATACATAAGAAAAGATCTACATGCGCAGATATACATTTTGTGGTGTATTACAAAAAAGAGAACTGGTTTAGAAATCAGTCATTATTCTGAACTGGTCAATATCATACTGATCCAGACGTTCGAGAAACTCTTGAGCTGCAAATCGTACATCTTTGCTTGCTGTGATTGCGCGACCCACTACCAGGATATCTGCACCTGCTGCGAGAGCTTCTGGAACAACTGGTGCTCGAATACCGCCCGCGGTTGCAACAAGTAGTTTTTTGCCTCCTGCTGCTGCTTTGATTTCTGGAATACTTCCCCATGCATGGGCATTGTCTTCTGCATCAATGGCACGGTGAAGTTCAACAATATCTGGTTTGATTGAGAGTGATTTGATAAGACCTGCTGGATCTGCAACGTTGAGCATGTCAATCACTGAGTAAATTCCTGTTTTTCTCGTCTCCTCAATGCCTTTTTCAAGAGTAGAGAGTGGAGCAAGTCCTGATAAGACAACAGCATCAGCTGATGCATCAGATGCCAGGCGTGCCTCAAGATTCCCGGTATCAAGCACTTTCATGTCTGCAACGATAAACGCATCTGGCAACACAGATCGAATATCAGATAAGACTCGAAGCCCGAACTTTTTGATGAGTGGAGTTCCTGCTTCGATAATAAGGTGATCGCTTCGAGGAAGAGCTGCAAGCACGTGTTTTAA
>WRER01000226.1 GCA_009779205.1 Methanobacteriota archaeon
AATATCGAGTCGGATGTGCCGTTTGACATACTGCTCTATTCGCCTGATGAATGGGAACAATGTGTTTTGGATCATACGAGTTTTGCTTATCAAATAAATAAAGAAGGAGTGATGCTATATGACTGACAGCATGAGGTACGCTGATTGGTTCAATAAAGCGGAATCAGAACTTGAATCTGCTGAGATTCTAATGGCACATGACGGCAATCATGCTGTATGTTATCGCGTTAAGGCTCCACTGCATGAAAATAACATGGATTCACGTATGTTCAACTGATTTTTTCTCCAACAACCAGTCCAACACATTAAGCTGCTTGATTCCGTTGTAATTTGTTCTTGCACCTACCTCGTCCAGCGTCAACAGAATTTTTGGGAAATGGTCGGAAATTTTATCAAGAGAGGCAAGTTCCCGCTTCAAAGTATCCTCGTCAAGCACCGTCGCCGCTACTTGGTAATACGTGACTCCATCCACATTTTGAGCTACAAAATCTATCTCTCCATCAGTAAGATGTCCTACATAAACATCGTTACCACGCCGGAGCAGTTCAAGGTATACCACGTTTTCAAGTACATGCCCCTGTCCGGCCTTATCCGCCCCAAGGAGAAGGTGGCGCAGAGCAACATCCGCAACATAATATTTTTCCAGTGTGGCAAGATGCTGCTTTCCTTTTATGTTGTAGCGATTGGCTTGGTAAATTATAAGGCTGTCGCTTAAACCCTTGATATACCTCTCAACGGTTTTTTGATCTATTTTGCGTCCATCTGAGGTCATCGTATTGGCAATCTTACTCGTTGACAGCAAGTTCCCAATATTGTGAAACACAAACCGCACCACACTCTCCAGCATCATCACATCCGATACCTTGAGCCGTGCGACAACATCTTTAAGTAAAATAGAATTATAGATGCCTGCCAGATATTCGCGAATATCTTTTTGCTGCCCGCTTAGCTGCAGGGTATAAGGGAAAGCGCTTTCGTTAAGATAGTTCGCATATTTCTCTGTTTTTGTCAGTGGTTTGCCGGGTACGTATAATTCGATCCCTTCACAATATTCTGCAAACGACAATGGAAGCATCTTTAGTTCAATGTACCGACCAGTCAGGAGTGTTGCCAATTCACCCGACATAAAATAAGCGTTTGAGCCGGTGATATATATGTCTGCATTTTTTTTGATGAACAAACTGTCCACAGCTCTTTCAAATTGCTTTACATGTTGGATTTCGTCCAAAAAAACATAATTCATCTTGCCTGGCAATAGAAGCTGCTGGATATGGTCGTACAGTAGTCGGTAATGATCCAAATGCTCGTAGTCGATATCCTCGAAGTTTATGGAGATTATCTGTTCTTTGCTCACACCGTTTTCCAGCAGCCAGTCGCGGTATATATCAAACAATGTTGATTTACCACAGCGGCGAATACCCGATACAACTTTGATGATCTGCCGGTCTTTAGAGCGAATCAGAAAGTCAAGGTACTCAGGCCGGTTTATTCTTTTCACGCTATCACTACTTTCACACGAAGTATTTGCATTATACTCCGTTAATATATGATTGCCAATAAGTTTGCCGATTGCGTTCCGACAATACAAGTGGGGGAAGACATGTGGCCTGCACTTTTCATAGAGCATTGAGCATTTGGAAGCCGTCCGCAGGTTGAGATTCACTGCAAAACAGGATGTTCAGTAAGCAGGCTGTACATTGATAATTGAATGAAGTGTGATGCACGTTTCACTTTTACAATCATCTTATGGATAGAGAGTGTGTATAAAATAACCCCGTACCACACACTATCCCACCTGAAATAATTGTAAAAAATGCTCTGGTGTCAATGCTTTAACCGAAGAAAAAGAGAAATCTTTCGTGTTGCGTGTTACGATACATTCCGCATCCCAGTTTTTCGCGCAACAGGACAACAGTGCATCTTCATAATCACTCATAGGCATGTCCAAGGCAGCAAGGCATTCTCTACGTGTGACGTCCACGATGTCTACAAGCTCCATCAGACCGTAGAGGGCGTCTCTGATCTCATCTTTGTCCAGCCTTTTGCGCATGATATAATATATATCGGTTATGCTACTGGCTGTTATCGCACCCGTTACCTTACTTTGTGCTACCAACTGCATTACAGCCTGTGATTGCTCAAAAAAAGGCTCTCTACATGCAAGGATGTCCAACACAATGTTTGTGTCAATCACGATCTTCATATTTCTGAAAGGCGCTTCTCTTTCTCTTCTTCCAACGATACATCAGACGGCAAGATACCTATCAGTGATCGAAGAATATCAGTTCGATCATTTGCAATGTCAGTCAATTTTGCGATGCGTTTTCCATTGCGGGTAATCACAATATCTTCTTTTGCCACCATTTCCAGATAATGGCCAAGATTTGCCTTAAATTCTGTAGCAGTAACGATCATACAAATCATCCTCTCATGAACAATTTCCAATACAAATATTGTTCGATATCAGTATAAACAGTTCGCACGATCTGGTAATTTATGGCATCCATCCTGAGTGAGCATTTTCAACTGATAACAACCTGCCCCGTCTCCCTAATGAGAGTCAGGGTCGGTTGTTTTTCTTCATTTTTCCTCATAATTCCATTATGAGAGAGTTTGTACACAGAAAATCCATACCAGTTTTGATACACCCAGATCCGCTTTTCGGCAGATGGTGGAGCTGGTGTATATTGCATATCAGAGATGAGGTCTTGATGGATCTGGAGAATTTGTTTTGCAGTCTGTTGTTTTGTGTGTTGTCTGGTTGCAATAAGGAGCATATG
>WRER01000227.1 GCA_009779205.1 Methanobacteriota archaeon
CAGATCGTTCGATTTTCGGGTTCACAAGAATTGCACTGTATACATTTAAGAGATCATCTCCCTCTTCAACAATGGATACCAGATCGAGATCTCCACGGTATGCAAGGAAAGTTCCCATGTCAGAGAGCGTGTATGCACCCATTTCATCTGCCATTCTGAGCGTATTACCCATACCCTGTCCGGCTTCTATATACCAGGCACCAGAGGTTTGAACCTCTGCGTACTCATAACCGGCAGATTTCCAGATAGCCCTTTCACGGGAGTGAGTTCCTGAATTATCACCACGGGATACGAATTTGACAGCGGATGGATTTTCCACCCCATTTTCCAGAATCGTATTAAATGCATCTGCAGGGCTCATTCCAGAGACACCGGCAGGATCTGACTCTGGGCCGACAAGTACGAAGTAGTTATATGCAAAGACACGGCGCTCAATACCAAATCCTTCATCAATGAACTTGTCTTCGGCAGTACGGTCGTGCACCATCATTAAATCTACGTCACCGCGTCTTCCATACTCAAGTGAGACACCGGTCCCTTTTGAAAGCCAGCGAACAACAACATCGCCACCGATCTCTTTCTCGAATAGAGGTCCAAGAACATCGAGCAGACCTGTATCATCAAGACTGGTAGTTGTTGCAATCATCAGAACCCTATTCTCATACGTATCTCCCATTACAGGAACCACGAGAAGGATCGTAAGAATAAAAAGAGTAACTCCTACATAAGTCGCTTCATGTTTCATAATACATATTATTCAAAGAAAGTATTAATAACCATCATAATACTTCTCGAAAAAAGAAAATGCCGTGATATATCATATGGTATATTACCTGATATACCATATGGTATGGATGGACTACGTTTTACTCGAGGTAATAATCGTTCCTTTTGCAAAAATTCGGATAAAACCACCACTTTCAGACACAACGACACCAATTGCATTCGTTGCTTCGGTAATGGCAGCTGTCGATACATGCCGTGTTCCAAAACCTGCAGGAATGTGAACTTTGCTTGTGTCGATTGTGATATAACGCCCTGCTGCAACAACAACACCATCGCCGCTAATAATGAAAGCTCCATCCGTCTGAGCAAGTTCTTTGATGCTTCCATGAACTTGAGGAGTTAAAATAGACCTGCTTTCATTAGTATGGCCTTCAAATGGGTTTAGTATTAATTGACGTGAATATTCAAGTACACGCTCTGTATCTCCAAGAATAAATGCAGTGCCAACATGCTTGCCTTCTCTGCCTTCAACAGCAATTTCTGCCGCAATTATCAGTAATTCCACGACTACTTTTCTCTCTCCGTCAAAATACTCCATTGTTTCATCTGTCATCTGATTGATTTTCTCCAAAGAGAGCATCTGACGCGGAGCAGACACCGTGTTGGCAGGTGCAGCAGGTTCTTTCTGGTAATGTTGACGTGTAATAAAACTCAAGGCAAAAATTGCAACAATAGCAAGTAATGCACCCATTAACAAAGACATACGCCAATCAGATAGAGTTTCTTCATGAGTTTCACCGATATGCTCATAAGGTGGTAAATTTGCCTGTAATTCTAAGAATAAGGCACTTTCACCCCCCACAACTTTTGTCGGTGTAAATGTTGGGTCAACCCGTAGTATGTATACATACGCATTGTACGCCTGCTCCATGTATCCTAACGCCTCAGCGCAGAGTCCAATATAATACCATGTCTCCAGATTCTGTGGTTCACGAGCGAGAGACTTTTCAAATTCACTCATTGCTGCTTTATATTCGCCCTGGCTAAGAAATGCAAGTCCCCATTGAAAAAATGAAGTTGCAGAGGCTGAATCATCCAAAGATGCTGGTAAATGAGTTTGCTCTGTGGTTGGGACGATTGTACGTGTAGGAGATGGTACCGGAGAAGAAATTTGAGTAACAGTCACAAAAGGAGATGCAGTCACACCATCTCCAGAAGGAGGTTTAACACTTAGTTCTCGCGTTTCAATCGGAGCAATAGTCGCTTTTACAGTGGTTGGGCTTGCCAGTGCATTTGCTCTTGCTGAAGCACCTGGTGAGTCAGTAATCTGAGGAGCGCTTTGTCCATCTGCAAAAGCAAAAGACAAAGCACCAACCATACACAGGATGATAAGTACTATCGCTATCCTCCTCAGATTGCTCATGACATAATTTTTTGCACTAAAAGAAGATATAGGTTTCACATTTTTGTGCCACAAGTATTGAGAGGCTGTCCAGTGAGAAGTAAAGAGACAGGACAGAATTCGTTTTGACTCACGTCAACGATTGTTAATTTTTGTTTTTTTGGCATCTTTTCCAGTTCTTTCTCTATTGTGAACTGCATTCTCTCTTATCGCAATCAGAGGATGTACCCGAGATACAATGGGGGACGTGTCGATCTATGAGAGATGTTTGGCAAAAACCTCACAAACAAAGGTTTCACAGTCATCTGTAAAACAAACGGTTGCATCGGATCGGTTAGATATAAGACAAAAAAACTTTAAAAATACTCTTCGATAATTGACGATGAAAAAAGAGAGGCAAGCCTGTTAGGAGGGAATGGGAAAAATGAGATGGATTTATATGTACATTTCTTTACTGGACAGCCCCCACCTGCTCAAAAAGGAGGTTATGAAGTAAAGAGGGGAAACTGTCCACTTGATGAGGGAGGTGCTGCAAACATTGGGAAACGGTGACTTGATGAGGGAGGTGCTGCAAACATCGGGAAATACGGACGAGATCCGGAAACTTGCATAGTAAATGGTGGATAATACATATATGG
>WRER01000228.1 GCA_009779205.1 Methanobacteriota archaeon
GCCAATTGAAATCCAAGACAAAGACCAAGAAATGGCTTTTTATGCTCCCTTGCATATCGAATCGAGTCGATCTTTCCTTCCGTTCCACGAACTCCAAACCCACCCGGCACTAAAAGACCGTCACATGCATCGAGTTTTGCCTCAGTAAAATGCTCTGCATCCAACCACTCAATCTTAATCCGTGTCTCAAGAAAGCGCCCTGCATGTTTAAGGGCTTCTTTTATGGAGAGATATGCATCTTCAATGCCATACTTTGTGACAATTCCAACTGTAACCTCATGATGATACTCGCGTGAAACGGTTTGATTCCACGTCTGATCAACGACAGGGTTATGAAGTTCCAAGTAACGTGCCAACACAGTAGAAAATCCCTCGTCTTCAAGCATCAGAGGTACATGATAGATGTCAGGCACTGTTTTTGCACTAAAAACACTGTCCTCAGGGATATCACATAATGCAGAGACCTTTTTGCGGGTACTTGCAAAGACCATGTGATCAGAACGTCCAATGATGATATCTGGAAACAGTCCAAGCTCTCGAAGTGCTTTTACAGAATGCTGTGTTGGCTTTGTTTTGAGATCTCCCATCGAGTCAGAAGGCATAAGAGTGACATGCACAAGCAATCGATCTGATGCAGGAATAGTGCTTCGCATCTGTCGCACAGCCTCTAAAAATGGCATACTCTCAATATCCCCAACCGTTCCTCCAACCTCGACCAAGCATACATCGGCAGGTGCACCTGAGAAGATCTTTTCCTGTGCCGCAGCGCGAATTAAATCAATGATCTGATCTGTAATATGAGGGATAATTTGGACAGTTTCTCCAAGATACTCCCCCTTTCGTTCTTTTTCGATAACGGTTCGATAGACCTTGCCGGTAGTGATATTATGCTGCGAACTCAGTTCTATCTCTAAAAATCGCTCATAATTTCCAAGATCAAGATCCACTTCGCCACCATCATACAGCACAAACACCTCTCCATGCTGCGTTGGATTCATAGTTCCTGCATCAAGATTTAGATATGGATCTATCTTGACAGCAGTAACATTATATCCTCTATTCTTGAGAATTCTCCCGATTGATGCAGCGGTAATCCCCTTTCCAAGGCCACTCATCACACCGCCGGTAACAAAAATATATTTCACTGCTCTCACCAAAACCCTGCGTTACTCATGTACCTATACGTTGTTTTGTTCTGTTACTATGGTAATTTATTGTGTTTATTTTGGCATTATCAAAAACGAACCCTGACAACGAGCGAGCACAAGGCCACTTTCATCAGTTACTATCGCTTCTAAAAATGCAATCTGCCTGCCTTTTCGGATCAAGGTTCCCTTTGCAAAGATGATCCCTTCCCGAATTCCTTTGATGAACTGGGTAGAAAGTGATATGGTAGTACTTCTTTCATCAAGGGATGAGGAACTAACCAATGCAAGTGCCATTGCTTCATCCGCGAGGGCGGCATACATTCCTCCTGTCAGCCATCCAGCACCATTTCCCAGTTTTGGTGTTATCAGCATTGACAGTGTTGCAGAGCCATGTTCATATGAGACTATTGCAATATCCATTTCACGAAAAAATGGATTTGCATCTCTCCCAAACTCTTTTATTGCAGAAATATAGTCCATAATAACTCCATATGTTAACGATATGTACAAACAAAAGCCTTGTCTTATCAATGGGAGACCTGCATGAGGGATACATAAAGTATGAGAACAAAGTATGAGAACATAGGTATGTGCATACCGTTCAGCTATAGCACACGTACATGTCATGCCATATGTCGTGAGAGAACGAGGGATACGACTTGTTAGAAGTAACCAGTAATTACGTAGCAAAAGACGTAGAAGCAAAAATACAGCAATTTTGGCAAGAAGAAAAAATATATCCGCGTATCAAGGAGGAGCTCAGTTCCGGTGTTCCTTGGATTTTTATTGATGGGCCACCGTATACCACTGGCAATATTCATATCGGTACCGCATGGAACAAGCTTATAAAAGATGCTGTGCTGCGCTATCGGAGGATGCTTGGACATAATGTCTTTGATCGCGCAGGGTATGATATGCATGGCTTACCAATTGAAGTGAAAGTAGAGGAGCTTCTTGGATTTCAGAATAAGCGTGATATCGAAGCGTACGGTGTTGAAAAGTTTATTCAAGCCTGCCAGGACTATGCTATCGAACGAAAATACCTCATGGATGCCCAGTTTGAAGCACTTGGTATCTGGATGGACTTCGAGGGTGCGTATCAGACCATCACCCCGGATTATATCGATGCGGCATGGTGGGTGCTGAAAAAAGCGGAAGAAAAAGGGCTGCTTGAAAATGGATACCGTGTCGTGAACTGGTGTCCGCGCTGTGGAACTGCCATCGCTGACTCCGAGGTCGAGTACTGGGATGAGAAAGATCCATCAGTGTATGTAAAATTTCCGGTGACAGATGCAAGCAATGCAGGAGAAGGTGAAGCAGAATACCTCGTTATCTGGACGACAACTCCATGGACACTTCCAGCAAATGTTGCTGTTGCTGTTGGTGAAGATTTTGTCTACGCAAAAGTAAAAGCAGAAAAAGACGGGGTGTTTGAGTATCTTTGGATTGCTGAAAAACTTGTCGAGCCGGTTCTGAAGAAAGGAAAATATCAATCATTTGAAATCTCTGAGACAAAGACTGGAAAACAGCTTGCAGGAATGACATACTCTTTTCCTCTCATATCATCTGTTCCTCATCAGGCTGATATCCACCATCAGGTGTATGTTGCA
>WRER01000229.1 GCA_009779205.1 Methanobacteriota archaeon
ACAACTCCATGGACACTTCCAGCAAATATTGCTGTTGCTGTTGGTGAAGATTTTATCTACGCAAAAGTAAGAGCAGAAAAAAACGGGATGTTTGAGTATCTTTGGATTGCTGAAGAGCTTGTCGAACCAGTTCTGAAGAAAGGGAAATATCATTCATTTGAAATCTCTGAGACAAAGACTGGAAAAGAGCTTGCAGGAATGACATACTCTTTTCCTCTCATATCATCTGTTCCTCATCAGGCTGATATCCACCATCAGGTGTATGTTGCAAACTTTGTAGAGATGGATAATTCTGGTATGGTGCATATTGCACCAGGCCATGGATGGGACGATTATCTGCTTGGTATCAAGGAAGATCTTGAGATCTTTTGCCCGGTCGATGGTGCCGGAAGATTCACAAAAGATGCAGGATCATTTGAAGGATTAGCTGTTCGAGAAGCAAATGATGCCGTATGTGATGCCCTTGGCAGTTATCTCCTTTCCAGACATGATATCTCGCATCGATATGGTCATTGTTGGCGTTGCAAGACACCAATTATCTTTCGTGCGACAGAACAATGGTTTCTTTCAATCACAAAGGTCAAAGAAACGATGCTTGCAGAGATCAAAGCCACGACATGGTACCCAGATTGGGCAGGGAGTGGACGATTTCATGATTTTGTTGCAGAAGCACGTGAATGGTGTATCTCAAGGCAGCGATATTGGGGAATTCCAATCCCAATATGGAGATGTGATTCTTGTTCGATGCGGCGTGTATTTGGAACACTGTCTGAGCTGAATGAAGCAGCAGGTACAAACTTGACAAATCCTCACCGTCCATATGTCGATGATGTCACGATCCCTTGTTCTTGTGGAGGGACGATGAAGAGGGTGCTTGATGTTTTTGATGTCTGGTTTGATTCTGCAATGGCATCATGGGCAACACTTGGATTTCCTGAGAATGAAGAGAATTTTGAACGGTATTGGCCGGCAGATTGGATTATTGAAGGCCAAGATCAGATCCGTGGATGGTTTTATTCTCAGATTGGTGCATCAGTTATTGCATTCAATAAAGCACCATATAAACAGGTCATGATGCATGGATTTTTAGTGGATCAAGACGGGCGCAAAATGAGTAAATCGCTTGGAAACTCAGTAACACCTGGTGAAGTTATAGAGAAGTATGGATCTGATACGTTTCGTTTGTACGCTTTTTCGTCTGGTGCACCATGGGAGGATCTCAGATTTAACTGGGAAAATCTCGCAAATACACACCGTACATTGAATATCCTATGGAATGTACACCGATTCCCACTTCCATACATGATTATGGATGCATTTGTTCCTGTTGGCGGAGAAGATGGAACATGGGATGAGAGTTATATTTTACGCGAGATCCGCACGATGCCGCTTGAAGATCGCTGGATCATCTCACGAATAAACTCGCTGGCACAAGATATCACAAAAGACATGGAAGAGTATCTGCTTCATAAAGTTACCAGGGCATTGATAACATTTATTTTAGAAGATCTTTCACGTTGGTATATTCAGCTCGTGCGTCCACGTATGTGGGATGAGACCGACTCAGACGAAAAACGGTTTGCATATGAGACGATATATTATTGTCAGCGGATGCTGAACCGGCTACTTGCACCGTTCGTACCTCACCTCGCCGAGGATATGTATCAGCATGTGCGCCTGGAACATGATCCTGAGTCAGTACACATGCGGCCTTGGATTTCTGGAAGCCATAAGCTGATTGATAAGCCTCTTGAAGCATGGATGGAAGTTATTCGAAACTTTGATGAAGCATCTGCAAATGCCAGACAGAGTGGAAAGCGCAAACTCCGCTGGCCGGTAAAACGAATTGTTGTTGCAGCACAGACCGATGTCGTTGAAGAGGCGTTTTCTTCTCTTCTGGATATCGCACGCACTCGTGCAAATGCATATACCGTTGAAGTTATACGCGGAGCATGGCAGGAACTCGGTTGCATAGCTGAGCCGCATATGAAAAAGGTTGGGCCTGATTTTGGAAAAGAAGGTCCACGTGTGAAGGCACTAATTGAAGCAGCAGATGGGCCAGCTCTTCAAGCAGAACTGGAAAAGCATGGAGAGGCAGTGCTTCGAGATGGAAGGACTGGATTTTTCATCACAAGCGAGCATGTCAATTTCATTGATAGCTTGCCAGAAGGGATATTTGCAGCATCAATGGAGGGCGCAACAGTGTATGTAGATACAACGCTGACGCCTCAGATCGAGTCCGAAGCATATGCTCGTGAACTGATTCGACGTGTTCAGGATATGCGAAAGCAGTTGAGCTTAAATGTAGACGAATGTATTGACCTTGATATAGTAATAGACAATACACGTGTAGCAACACTTATTGATGAGTCCATGCAGGAGCTTATCGCAAGAGAGGTTCGGGCAACGAGCTATGTGTTTTATGACAGACACGGTCTTCGTCCAATTGAAAAACTCTGGCAGATGGATAAAGACTGGGATATTGAAGAAATCAGTGTGACAATTGCATTATCACCTGTTGATGGAGAGAGATATAATGCCTGATAATTACGAAGAGTTGAAAGGAAAAGTATTAACCCCGGTAGAGATGGTTGCGTATCAGAAGGGATCTGTTGTAAGTCGGATGCTTGCTTTTGCCAAATCAGGAACAGTTACCCTTTTTGCATTCAGTGAAGGAGAAGGGCTTTCAGAGCATACTGCTCCTTTTGATGCAATATTGTATGTGATGGATGGAGATGCACAGATAATAATTGATGG
>WRER01000230.1 GCA_009779205.1 Methanobacteriota archaeon
TATTTTCTTGAAATAGAAGATATACGAATGCACTTTTACAAACGGAGGTCAGTTGTTGGTCGAATATATATTAAACGTGACATAATGAATCAAAAAGGTGAAAAATCTAGGAGGGGGTGGAATAGTTATAACTACATTGCACGTGTTTCCAGTGAAAAAGGAACAATGGGGAACTTTTTAAGAATTTGGTGCTCAGGAAGCGGGGTAGTTATAATTTTAAGCGGGATTTCGGGAAAGAATTAAACGAAATCATTGTTTCCAAGCTCACGAAGTGATGCAAGGCCATTTTTGCTGATGATAATGTGATCAAGGAGAGGAATGCCAAGAAGATTGCCAGCCTGTGCGAGTTGTCTGGTTACTGCTCCATCCTCAGCACTTGGTGTGAGATTGCCAGAGGGGTGATTGTGCACACATATAATAGCTGCCGCTCTCTCTGCTATTGCCTCCGAAAAAACTTCACGAGGATGTACAAGGCTTTGGTTTAGCGTTCCTTTTGAGATGATATGGGGATTGATCACTTCATGTGCTCCATTCAGAGTAATCACAACAAAATGTTCCTGCCGTTCATGACGAAGTGAGTACACCTCATGCAATTGCATAATATCTTCCGGGGTCGTAATGCGAATCGGAGGAACATCTTCCCTCTTTCCATACCGGCGCGAGATCTCAAAACATGCCATGAATAGAGCGGCTTTACTTGGTCCAACACCTTTGATGGATGTCAGTTTCTCAAATGTTGGCAGCCCTGTCTTGAGCAGTGTAACAATTTCTGCAGAAATAGCCATAACATCGTGTCCCGCTGTTCCTCTTCCGATAATTGTAGCAACAAGTTCTTCGTCGTTGAGGACTGAGACCCCTGAACGCCTTATTTTCTCGCGAGGACGATTGCATTCCTCAATATGACGCATCTGTTTTGTCATGTGTGCACAATGGAACGAAAACAATGATCAAGCAAAAAGACGAGCTTGCTATAGATTTTGAAATAGTACATCTCTCATCACCAAAGATTTCATTAAATTTGATTGTTCATTAGATTTATATATCATGATGTAGATTATTAAATCTATGTCATCAATTGTTGAAGATAACCTCATGGATGCATTTAGTGGAGAATCTCAGGCAAACCGCAAATATGCTTCATACTCAGCAAAAGCTATTGAAGATGGATTTCCAGTTGTTGGAAGACTTTTCAAAGCAGCTTCTGAAGCAGAAGCAATTCATGCCCGGCGCCATCTTGAAGTTGTCCACAAAGTAAAATCAACAGCAGAAAACCTCGAAGATGCAGTTGCCGGAGAGGTAGAGGAGTCAACAGTGATGTACCCACGGATGCTGAAGGAAGCAGAAGGTCATCCTGACGCTATCCGAACATTTACCTATGCATGCGAAGCGGAAAAGATCCACGCCGATCATTATAAAGAAGCCCTGGCAGCAGTAAAGTCCGGAAGGGATCTGAATGTTGAGAAAGTTCTTTTGTGTCAGGTCTGTGGAAATATTGCGTACAACTCAGCACCTGCATTCTGTTCGGTCTGTGGCGCCACAGATGCAGCGTTTGTTGAGATTAAATAGATTGGTCGTGCAGTAGCTGCGCAGCACGAAGGCTATTTGGATACCCCCATCCAAAATAAATATCTTTTCCTTCTTTTCCAAGGTCCTCAGCAGATGCAATCAAAAGACTATGCAGATCCTGTGCAGTCTGATTCATATCAAGGGACCACAAAAGTGCTGCAACACCAGCGACTCCTGCTGCTGCCTGACTTGTGCCTGCTTTTCTGCTATATCTGTTCCCTGGTTCAGTCCCATAGATATTCTGCCCTGGACCCACAAAATCAAGGAATATACCATAATTTGAAAATATTGAAGGTGATCCACTCTCTGATATTGCACCAACAGAGATGACATCAGAAAGATCAGAAGGATAGTGTGAGGCATTGCTCTGGTCATTTCCTGCGGATGCGATAATCAATGAACCTTGCTCTTTCGCATAGGAGATAGCCCGTGCTTCGATATCAGAAAAGATCTTTCCACCATATCCAAGCACAATTATCTGTGCACCCGCCTGTGCTGCATGATAAATACCCATTGCAGAGCGTGAAGTAAGGATGCCAACTCCTTCTTCATGCACAGTTTCAGAAAGAATACGAACTGGTGCGATACCGGAAATGCCCATGTGATTGTCTGTTCTTGCTGCGATTATCCCTGCAAGATGAGTTCCATGTCCATTCGCATCAGTGATCTGTGGCGTTCCAGACACCCAGTCATAGCTTGCAGGATGATATGTGCCCGCCAGATCTGGATGAGTGAAATCAACACCAGTGTCAACAATTGCGACAGTGATGTTAGAGCAGGTGTCAAATACAGTGCCAGTAAATTCCCATGTCTGCGGAACCTGCATCATGCGCAATCCCCATTGCTGAGGAAAAAGAGGATCATTCACGGATATTTCTTCAAAATTTTCAGTATTGTCCGTCTCAAGCCACCGAATCCCATCTTCGACAACCTGCTGGATACCTGGAAGCAGGAAATACGGATCTTTAACCTGCTGTGGTAAGGCAGAGTGAGTAGTTATCGAGATAAATGCAAGATCAGATGAGAACAAATCAATCGTCGTCGTCTGATTATACGGTTCCAGTAAGAGAAGATCAAGTGCGGCAAGGGTTGCTTGCTCTGAATTAAACTGGAGTATAAGGTGGGATTTCGGGAATGAGGAAGAGGATGGATGAACCTCTGCACCGCATGATGCACACACGA
>WRER01000231.1 GCA_009779205.1 Methanobacteriota archaeon
CAAAACGAATTGAAATAAGATTTTGATGTAATTCATCGAAACGTGCGGGATTTCTTTTGATCCACCAGTGTGTAATTGTTGAAAGATTCATATTAAGAACACAGAGAGATTATCAATGCTTTCCATGACGAGCTCACGCTTTACATAATATAGGTAAATAATTCTTGAAACATGAGCATATGAACTAATTTTTTGCTTTTGCATC
The DNA here is from genome assembly GCA_009779205.1 of Methanobacteriota archaeon. Classification (GTDB taxonomy): domain Archaea; phylum Halobacteriota; class Methanomicrobia; order Methanomicrobiales; family Methanospirillaceae; genus Methanofilum. The sequence continues at coordinate 206 of WRER01000231.1, forward strand.
GCAAGTAAAACCTGTTCTCTCTCGCGCACGATTTCATTAATTTGTTCTGCTGTTAGACCATAAGATTTTCCAATACTTGACAGTACATGAGAACGACCACTAAACCTCGCAATATCAGCTACAGGATCATATTCAAACACAGAATTTACAAGTACATTTCCTGTTGATGGATCGATACCTGCAATCTCAACGACTTCTTCAGATCGTCTTGCGTGCTTTCCATTAATTTCAACTTGTTTTTGAATGCTAATAATATCAAGAGACTCCAGCATATTACGCGGTACATTAAGAGGAGGGTTTTCCAATCGATAAATTGCAGAATCAACTCCACCGGCGTGCATGGTTGAAAAACTCGTGTGACCGGTGCTCATAGCCTGGAAAAGGATTTGAGCCTCTTCACCTCGAACTTCTCCCACAAGAATATATTCAGGGCGTTGACGAAGTGCGGCCTTTAGCAGTGTAAACATTCCAATGCCAGTATCTGCATCGCTCACAGTGTCACGAGTAACGCTTGCAATCCAATTTTCGTGATAGAGAACAATTTCTCGTGTATCCTCGATAGTAATAATCTTTTTAAGGGGTGGAATAAATGCGGAAATCGCAGTTAGGGAGGTTGTTTTTCCAGATGCCGTGCCTCCAATAAAAACGACACTTTTGTTATTTTCAACTGCAAGCCAGAAATAAACAAGCTGGCGCACATTGAATGTTCCATGGTTTAGCAGGTCAATCGGAGTTAAAGGCGTTTCCTTGAACTTTCGTATCGTGAAAGAAGTTCCCTTTGAGGTAACTTCTTTTCCAAAGGTAAGATTGAGGCGGGATCCATCTGGCAAGGTTGAATCAATGATTGGAGATGCAGTTGAGATGTGTTTTCCAGTACGTTGTGCAAGTTTAATCGCAAGTGAAAGGAGTATATCTTCTGCGAAAGCAATATTTGTTTTAATATTTGTTTCAACAATATGAAACAAGAATATAGGAATATCATTCCCATCGCACGAAATATCTTCAACATATGGATCTTCCATAATTGGGGTGAGGCGACCCCAATGGAGAAAATTACGAGTTAAATAGTATTCGACCTTAAAAAGGCTCGTTTTTGAGAGAGAAATACTATAACTTCTAATCAGCTCAAATGTTTTGTTCATAATGAGCTGCCTCTTATCCATAGAGTGATCCTCGTCAGACAGCAAGAGAACATCACGAAGATCGATATAGAGCCTTTCAAGGAGATCGTGCTCAAATTCAGATAAAGGGGGCTCATATACCAGGTATTCCTCAAGCATGGTTTTCGTATTGTATGCAATGATGACCTTTGAAACTCCTTCACGCACCCAGTACTCGCGTCGAATCTGGTAGTGCTCCGGCAATGTAATCTCTGTCAGATTGCCGTGAACTGCAGGATCGTACAGGGGAACATTTTTACCGACTTTTCTTCCAAAAATGCTAAAGAATGAAGAGACAGTAGATGTATCAGGTAACGTGGGACGAGTGTCATCATTGTAATCTTGGAGGAGGGCTTCCATGCTCTCGCCAGCAAGGTTCGGAGGGGGTGGAGGTCCATTTATCTCCGCTTCCTCATCAAGTTCTTCTACATCATATTTGCTATCTTCAATATTGGTATCCTCAATATCGGTATCCTCAATACCATCTGCATCTTCTTTTCGAAAAAAGAGTCCAAATCCTTTTTTTAGGTCAGAAAAGCTAGGGAGGTTAATCTCCATAGCCTCACTATCACTATCATCATGCTCTTGTGGAGATTGGGTACCAGGTTCATTGGCAGATGCACTCATACATTCCTTTTAATATATTTTACATAGATCTTCATAAAGATTTACTTATGATTTGTTTATTTTAACCAGTCTACCATTGAGTTTGTCCAGGAAAGAAATTAACATATAATTCTATCTCATCTTTCCCATTCCCTCCTAACTGGCTGACCTCTCCTTTATCATCGTCAATTATCGAAAATAGTTTTTAGTCTCTCCGTTTATACTTTTTACCTTATGTCGAATGATTTCGATCTAACTGGTTATTTTACAGATGACTGTGAAACCTTTGTTTGTAAGGTTCTTGCCAAATATCTCTCATGGATCGACACGTCCCCCATTGCGTCAGATCTTGATGATTTGTTTCCATCTCACACGATCAAAAAAGGGATTTATTCTCCCCTGTTGCTTTTCAAACTCTTAATTCTACAAGATAAAAAAAGTTAGCTACCGCAGGTTCATTTCAACCCTGACTCTTGCTGAGTGCATAGCACTTGGTATGGAAGAACCCGCTTCAGGGCACTTCATAATACCATGTGCAAGTACGGTACATCATTTTTCTCAGGAACGACTTGGTTTTTCGTGTTTCATTTTATAGTTTATGAGGAAATCTAACGCGTAACATGGTGAATATTCAAAATTCAGCGTGTTACATATAGGGGAAACATAGATTTCATCGATTGGTGTGAAGTACGCGCTTCAGCAAGTATGGCGTGAGCTATGTACGCGAAGGG
>WRER01000232.1 GCA_009779205.1 Methanobacteriota archaeon
CAAAGATCTCAATGCCCAGTTCAGCGAGATCTGGGCCTGTCACGATGGTTGTAATATCATGTCTTGAGAGTTCTCTTGCAAGAATAACTCGTGAACATCCATGCTTTTTTGCCCATACTGCTCCAGGGACATTGTGAATACTCATCTGAGTTGAAGCATGCACCGGCAGATCCGGGACAAGAGAACGTGCAAGATGAAGTACTCCAATGTCTTGTACAATCACTGCATCCGCCCCGATTTGAGCTAAAAACAACAGATAAGATTCCAGATCAGGAAGTTCTGCATCATGCATGAGCGTGTTAACAGTGACATATACACGTACTCCATGAATATGAGCGTACCTGATCGCATCACACAGCTCATGTTTGTCAAAGTTTTGTGCAAAAGAACGTGCTCCATATTCTTTTCCAGATAGATAGACTGCATCTGCTCCGGCAGCAATAGCTGCAATAAGTGTTTCTTTTGAGCCTGCAGGAGCTAAGAGCTCAGGAATATGTTTTGATTCAGTGTACAATGTGCCTCCTTGCCTGTCCTTAATAAAAAGATAAAGAACATTTTATTTGTCGTAATACTTTTCGGTGGAGGTAATACATATCTTTCTTTAAATCGGACGAGGGAAACGGAAAAGAATTGTTGTCAAAATGAAAAATCTTTTATACGGAATGTGGGAAGTATTATTGTGTCTTATGTGGAGAAAGTGCTAGCCGAGTTGATTGTAAGCAATCCTAATCAACCGGAATTTCATCAGGCAGCAACAGAGGTTCTCAGGTCACTGAAGCCGGTGGTTGACAAAGATGAAAAATATGCCAAGGCAGGCTTGCTTGAGCGTTTGGTTGAACCAGAACGCCAAATCATTTTTCGTGTGCCGTGGATCGATGATAATGGACAAGTTCATGTAAACCGCGCATACCGTGTGCAGTTCAACAGCGCTATTGGCCCCTATAAAGGAGGGCTCAGGTTCCATCCGTCCGTCAACCTTAGTATTATTAAGTTTTTAGGGTTTGAACAGATATTTAAAAATTCCCTGACAACTCTGCCAATTGGTGGAGGGAAAGGTGGTAGTGATTTCGACCCTAAAGGAAAATCCGACCGTGAGGTTATGGCTTTCTGCCAAAGCTTCATGATCGAATTGTACCGTCACATCGGTGCAGATACCGATGTACCTGCCGGTGATATCGGCGTGGGCGCCCGTGAAATAGGCTTTATGTATGGTCAATACAAAAGAATCAAAAATATCAATGAAGGCGTGTTGACTGGGAAGGGACTTACGTACGGAGGCTCTCTTGCGAGGACTCAAGCCACAGGTTACGGGCTTGCATACTATACGGACGAGATGCTGCGTGATCATGGACAATCATTCGAGGGAAAGACCGTTATTGTATCTGGTTCAGGCAATGTCGCTACCTACGCAACGGAAAAAGTTACCGAGCTTGGTGGTACGGTTGTCGCAATGAGTGATTCAAGCGGCTGGATTTATGACAAAGACGGCGTTGACCTTGCCGCGGTGAAGGAAATAAAGGAAGTCAGGCGTGAAAGGATTAAGACATATCTGAATTACCGCCCAAATGCTGAATACCACGACGGGAAAGGCATTTGGAGCATAAAAGCCGAGATCGCTCTGCCTTGTGCAACACAGAATGAACTTGATCTGGAAGGTGCAAAGGAGCTTGTTAAAAACGGTGTGATTGCTGTATGTGAAGGAGCAAATATGCCGACAACGCTTGAAGCAACGGAGTATTTGATCGAAAACAAGATTCTTTTCGGGCCTGGCAAAGCGGCAAATGCAGGTGGTGTGGCAACTTCCGCACTGGAGATGAGTCAAAATTCCTTGCGTATGTCATGGACATTTGAGGAAGTTGATAATCGACTCAAAGGAATCATGAAAGGGATTTACTATAACGGTGCAAATGCTGCGAAAGAATATGGGTTTACAGATAACTTCGTGGTGGGTTCAAACATCGCAGGCTTCCTCAAGGTCGCGGATGCAATGCTGGCTCAGGGTATCGTTTAACAGCAATACCCTGTAACAATGCGGCGATATTTTCATACGCCGCAGCCACATTTTATGTATCCTGAAGTCTTTTATTGTGTGGTAAATGGTAACATCACTCACGCCACACTGCACAGACATTTCTTTTTGGGCCATTGGCTTGCCGGCACTGTGATCGGCAAGCAAAAGGATGTTTGACCGATTTTTAATAGTTTTGAGGTTGCTTTGCTGGTTGCAATCTCTCGAATTTGCTTTTGTTCATGAGGACTCAGGGTCACAATGTATTTCTGATTCATTGACAGAATAGGAATCCTCTGTAAACTAACATATAATTAGGCCTATGCACTAGTTCCTACAAGTCTTAAAGTAAGTGCGGTAAAAAGTACAGTAGGTCGAATTTTTTCCTAATCCATTTTATCTCCATACAGTAATTAATTTTAACCCATGAATTTAATAGTATAAACAAACCAATAGATTATACATGAAACAATTAATTGCCTGTTGCGGAATGGATTGTGAAAAGTGCGATGCACGCATAGCCACTGTCAACAATGACAACGCATTAAGAGAAAAAACCGCCAAAAAATGGCGTGTAATGTACAATTCACCGGATATTGCTGCAGAAAGCATCAATTGTATGGGCTGCCGTACAGACGGAGTAAAGGTAGAACATTGCAGCGCTTGCACAATCCGCAACTGTGTGCATGAA
>WRER01000233.1 GCA_009779205.1 Methanobacteriota archaeon
ATAATGGTATTTCTATAGGGCTGACGTAAAATTGCACGTTTGTATGCCATAATGCCTTATTAAGCTACTTAAATTAATTATTTTTAGTTGGCAAAAGTTTAAGTCAGATTTTTGTGTAACTCCTATTCTATTCTCTTGAATATGCATGTGCTTTTGCAAGAATGGTCTCCTTGATTTCGCCAGGAGTTTTTCCAAGCAGGTAGGCAAGCATCATTGCCCCACCAGCCCCCATTCCTTCCTTCACTTCCCCGATACAGTATCGTGCAAGTCCTTTATGTCCAAGTTTGCCGAAATCGGGATCTACATACCATATAGATGTTTTAATCAGTTCTGCTATTTCTGTGATGTTTGAGGACGGATCTTCTTTTACATATATCGTTGTTGCAATAGGAGGAATTCTGTTTCCAAGTGCTTTAATTAAAGCAGCCACTGCAAGCATCTGTGTGCCTCCTGCAAGAATAAGAAGCGAGTGGTTTTCATTGCAGCCTGCTGCAATACCACACACAACCGGCATCATTGGATCTGCGCACTGTTTCATAATGTACCAGGGATCATGGCATTTTTCTGCGTTGATACGTGAAAAAACTGCTTTTACAACGTTTTCTTTTAATTCAGAGGGGTTGTTCGGATATGCACTGCTGACATGAGCATTGTATCCAAGTGAACGAAGTACAAGCAGAGCTGTTGTTGTTCCACCAGGTACGCATTCTCCTATGACAATCAGGTCATAACACCGGGAAAGTTTTGTTCCAAGACGCTTTCCTGCTTCAAAGAGATATTGTGGATCTTGAAGAGCTGGACCAGCTCTTGGATCTTGTCCAACTTCCCCGCATATATCATAACACGGCACTGTTGGTTTGTGGCAAAGACCAGCATTTACGAAGAGTGGGTCGTGATTGATAAGCTCCATCATTGCTCGTGTAATGGATGCAGGGGTCGGACAGCCTGTTGGAGTATTTGGTGTTGCAGAACTGCTTGTGATCTCTCCATTTGTAATGAGTTCTGCATCCAAGACTGGTACAAGCAGTGATCCTTTTGGGCTTGGTCCGGCTCCAGAAAGTCCTGGAACGGTAGACAAGAGTGTGTTTGCGAGAACTCCACAAAATAATGGATTTTTAAAATTGTGTGTATTGTAATTACACTGTGGGGTGATGAAGTCAAGCATCATTACATGTTTTTCAAGATAGCACATTGATGTTTGTATAGAACAGATATTGTACGATGGATGAGATTCAATCAACTCTTGCTTCATACGGCATTACAGTTGATCTGTTATGTGACGCGGCATTTGAATGCTTGCCACCAATTTCTGTCCAATCTGACCAAAAGTCCCTTGAAGAACGAATAAATGTAGCTTTCATGGATAGGAATGTTTCTGTGCTGATAATGAGCGCGATACTGCTGGAAGAGGAACTGATTATTAAAGATCCAACTTCAATGTATGCATCTGACCCGCTCTGGCTTCTTGCAGATGAGATAATAGGTATTGCTATTGCTGAACTTATTGGTGGTCCAAAAGCGAAACTGGCATTTACTCATTATGATCAGAATAAACCTGGAGTTCTTTCAACCCTTGGACCATTTTTAGATGATGCAATGGCAGGGCTGATTGCAGGGTGTATGGTTTCTACATGGTGAAAGGCATGGTGCGAGAATCAAAAGATTTACAGAAATACAGTTTATTTGACTCTATTAAAGCACTTTTGCAGTTTACAACAGTTTTACCTCTTGGGGATCTGGCACCTTTTGAAGCATTCGCGAGGCGTTCCTGGATATATCCGCTTGCAGGTTATGTAACAGGAGGACTTGCAGCAGTCCTGGTGATATGCCTTAGCATTCTTGGCATTCCAGATCTGGCTATAGCTGTGCTCGTGCTTGGCTCTGTTGTGCTGTTATCTGGAGCGAATCATCTTGATGGTCTTCTCGATCTTGGTGATGGACTCATGGCACATGGCAGTCAGGAAAAACGCATTACAGCACTGACAGATAGACAGCTTGGAACGGGTGCATTTGCTCTTGGTGCGTTTCTTCTTCTTCTTACTGTTGCATTTTTGTCGGTGCTTGCTCCAATTGTGATGGCGTGTGCAATTCTTTTGGCCGAGGTATGTGGAAAAGGTACAATGGCGTTTCTGACTGCTATTGGAAGACCGTTTCACCCGGGACTTCACAGCACACTGCATGCCGAGGCTCGTCCCATGATGCTTGTGTGTACACTATTCTTAATGCTGCCTTTATGTGTGCTGCCAGTTTCAATTGAGCTCGTTGCAGTGAGCATATTGATGGTATTTCTCACATCCTATGGAATGCGAGCTCTTGCGTACCGACTATTTGGTGGAGTAAATGGTGATATCGTTGGTGCAGCACATGAGATAATGCGAGTTGTTGTGATTGGGATCTTTGCGGTGGGAATGTAGGTGAAAAAGGATTGAAAATGAGGGTTATGTGACATGATAGAACCACTCCACACAACAAGTCTTTCATTCTTTCACGCTGACTACTTTATATGAAACAGGCTAGTTTCCTACTGGTTGTGGATGATATCACTACATCTCGGACATTTTATGAGAATGTACTCTCACAAACTGTTTTGTTTGATTTCGGAGCAAATATCGTCTTATCAGGGGGCTTTTCATTACAGGCAAAAGACATATGGTGTGAGTTCATTACTGCTTCTGAAGACGAAATTCTCAAAAA
>WRER01000234.1 GCA_009779205.1 Methanobacteriota archaeon
GGACTCAAAAGAAAAAGCTGAGGAATTCATACTTCATGCAGAAAGTGATATTCAGCAGCAGGTATACCAGACGCGATTAAAGAGTCTTCCCTTATCACCTGTGTCTCGTGTTCTTGACATTGGTTCCGGACCAGGCTTTTTTACTCTCCCTATTGCAAAACAGGTTGCATCAGTAACTGCTGTTGAGCCAGCAAAGGGTATGCATGAACTGCTTTTGGAGCGATGCAAGATGGAAAATGTTTCAAATGTATCCTGTATTGCACAGCGATGGGAAGATGTGTCCATTGAACAGCTGGATGCACCTTATGATCTCGTGCTTGCCTCCTTCTCTCTTGGCATGCCTGATATACGCACAGCTCTTTTGAAAATGAATGCCTGCTCTTGTGGGGAGGTGGTTTGCTACTGGGCTTCTGGTATAGGCTCGTGGGAGAAGGTCATGAGTGTTTTGTATGAAAAACTGAATAAAAAACCATATGTTCCTGCACCAAAAGCACAGTTGCTGGTACAGGTCCTTGAGGACGAAGGCATTTCTCCATGTTTCGCTGAGTATGAAGAGCCATACACAGACGCATATGCAACATTTGATGAGGCTGTTGATACTGCCATTCAACGTATATCCATACCGAAGGATTTAGATGATGCAATGATACATGAAGAGATTGGTGAGTATCTGAAGAATGTCTTCGTGGAAAGAGAAGATATGTGGCATTTAAATGGACATATTCAAGTTGGAAGAGTCAGCTGGAAAAGTCAGAACTGACATTTCCACCGTTTGTACCCATTTACCTATCACCCCTTTTTACCAACCAAATGATCCATACATCTTGCCATTCCATCTGTAATCTGGATTCAGAAGCTGTATTCATAAGCCCATGTTTCGCACATATTGAAGCGTTACAATAATTTTTTGCTTTGTCTTTCTCCGATTTTTCATCTATTTTACACTTTTTTGCCGACATGAAACCTATCCTTCGTATATCCATGGATAATAAACCTCTTCATCAAATCCTATCCGGTGAATTACGCCCAATATGCCTTTTTTTATGTTGTCTGACAGATTTTGGCATTTATAAGACTGGAAATTGTGGGCTTCAAAACGAAAAAGTCCATACAGGATACAAAAAATCTGTTGAATAAAATAAGAGAGCGAAAATACATAACTCCTATAGATCCAGAATGTATGTAATAACCAATAATTTTCATCTATATCAAACGAAATTTCTCAGTTGGAAAGGTATATAACTATAACAAACAAAGATTTGTGTTGATACTATGCACATAATGGAAGGATTTTTGCCTTGGGAATGGTGTCTGGTATGGTGGATTCTCTCCATACCCTTTTTAATTCTCGGCATCATCGGAATTCGGAAAATAATGAAAGAAAACAGAGAATATCTTCCATTACTTGGAGTTTGTGGAGCCTTTATCTTTATCTTATCTTCATTAAAACTCCCATCTGTTACAGGAAGCTGTTCTCATCCAACAGGAACCGGCCTTTCAACAATCAGTTTTGGTGTGTTTGTAACATCGATTATTGGTGCCATTGTACTCCTGTTCCAATCACTCCTACTTGCTCATGGAGGACTCTCTGTACTTGGAGCAAACTTGTTTTCAATGGGTATCGGCGGTCCGCTTGCAGGATATGCAGTGTATAAAACGCTGAAGAACACGTCAATCTCGATCTATATCACCGTGTTTTTGACCTGTGCCATTGCAGATATGACGACATATGTCATCACATCAACTCAGCTTGCTCTTGCATATCCTGCTGAAATTGGTGGTATCCTCGCATCATTCTCTCTATTCTTGGCGATCTTTGCCGTGACACAGATTCCTCTTGCTATCGTTGAGGGGTGCGTTTTAACGCTTGCCTTCAAGTACATCATCCAGCTGAAGCCTGAAATCCTGATTAAACTCAAAGTCTTTTCAGAAGAGCAGATTCAAAAAGCTTCTGCGGGGGTTAGCTCCTGATGACAACAAATATCCTTGCGAACAGAAAGCTTGAACTCATCACTCTTGCAGCGATTATCATCTTCATTATTGCCTTTCTCATCACAAGTGAAGGAGGAGAACATGAGTTCAGCGGGTCTGATAATGTTGGTTCAGATATGGTTGCTGAGCTTACCGGTCTGTCAGTCGATGACTTTGAACCACTCATCCCTCAGTATGTACCCCCAAGTGGAGAGATAGAATCTGCCCTCTTTGCCTTACAGGCTGCATTTGGTGGCATTATTCTTGGCTTTGTGTTTGGATACTGGATTGGGCAGAGAAGACCGAAAGATTAAGTTTCCACTGCACCATAGAGTCCTTAGAGTTCCAGCACAATGATAGAGGCACATCTTGATCATATCGCACAACAAAGCCCATTTGGGCATGTTCACCCTGGAACAAAGATCCTGCTTGCAGGAGGTGCACTGATTCTATGCCTCCTTTCACCTTCTTTTTTTGTCCCACTCATTTCAGGTATCGTCCTGAGTATGGTATTACTCATATGCAGCGATGTTGACCCTGTCTTATATGGAAAAATGTTGCTCGCTCCTGCACTTTTCTCGATAATAAGTGTTATTGTCATTATACTCATGCTCGGTGGAGGAGAGGTGCTCGTGCGTATTCCTGTGCTCTGGATGAGTTTCACTGTGACAACACACTCTCTTGCAGAGGGTATTCAAATTTTGTGCAGAGTCTTTGGA
>WRER01000235.1 GCA_009779205.1 Methanobacteriota archaeon
AAAGTGATTGATCAGTCCTTAAATGCTGGGGAAAAGGACAATGTAAGCTTTGCATGGGATTTTGGTGATGGAAAAGGCGGTTTTGGTGATGGACAGGGAACCGTTACGTTGAAAAATCCTCCGCCATACACCTATGATTCTCCTGGTGTGTACAGAATTGGCTTGAAAGTAGAGAAACCATACATTGCAACTGCAACTGATTATTACTATCAAACTGTTACTGTAATTCAAAAACCTATTGCAGATTTCCAGACAGCTTCAACATCTCCATTAACCGTGGAGTTTAAGGATGCGTCTCGGGGATTCCCAACCCAATGGCTGTGGGATTTTGGTAATGGAGCTTTATCATATGATGTAAATCCAACACATGTATATTCAGAACCTGGTGTCTATACTGTAACATTGTTTGTAAAGAGCGATGAAGGAGAAGATCAGAAAACAAAAGAAATTACCGTTGCCTAATGTGACTATGCCACAACATTTTTCATTTTTGCGCGTCCAAACTCAGATTTTTGTAGCTCACTTTTAGCAAAAGGATGTGTGCTGAGAAAAAGTCAATGTGGTGCGAAAAATGGAGACAACATACCTTATTTTGCAAGGAAATGTGCCGACCAGATCAACTTGAAATACACATCAGTTCAAAACCGCAAGTAGTATTGTACATCACTGCGTAATTGTACATTACTGGATACCACGGAAGTCCTTATGTTAAATAAGCTAAAATCCATCTTGGGAAAAGATGCGGATGCTTCAAAGCAACAACGCATCAATCCTTTGAAATCACTCAGGCAGCCGGCAGAACCAGTTATTCTGTCCTTGCATGACATCGGAGATTGGCTTGACAATCAAGAAGTGGCATGCAAAAAAGAACGAAATGAATCACTTGCCCTGTCAAGAGAGGTCATTACACAACTTTTGCCAGCTATTAGAGAAGCGGTTGTGACCGTTGATGATGCACCAACAGATGAACCGCTGCACCCAAAAGTTGTACAGGTCAATACTCAGCAACTCCCATTATTTAAAAGTAAAATCTTTTCCGCACTTGATATCCCACTCTCTGATGATGATGAAGAATTCTATTCACAGATTGCACTCATACTAAGTGCGATATTGAGAGCATTTCGAGGTCCAGGGAGATATCTCCATCAATCATATCCACAGGGAATACGAGACCTTCGCGATCGGGTCGACTCGTTTGGAAAAGAGATCAATGTAATGACTGCTGTCATGAAGTCATCGCGAGAGCGATTTGCACATATCGAAGCGGTGCACCAGGCCTATGATAAGCACGAGGACCTCATCCTCCAATGCAGCAATGTTGACGCCGCGAAAAAGAAGATGAGAACAAAGCTCAAGAATTGCGAAGAAGAATTGACACGTGCACGCGATGAAGAAAGAGCCTATCACTGTTCTGAAGATTATCAGACCTATGAATACTACAGAACAGATAGGGATCAGGAGCGGGCAGTACTGAATGAAGCAGAAAGAAGCCTTCAACTGCGATTAAATACTTCAATTCAGGTTTGGAAGCGTGCAATGTACGAATTTCATGCCGCGTCAGATAAAAAAAGTGGAGACACAATTTCCAAACTCATTACGTATATAGAACAAAATGGGATCCAGAGTGATTCCACATGGGTAACTGCAGAACTTAAAATCGTTATAAGTCCTCTGTTTCACCTTATTAGTTCTGATACAATTAGTTTAAAAAATGCAGCAGAGCGGACATATTTCTCATCAGCAGTAGATTATATCACTGAATTACAGGGAGCATTTGACAAATATATCCAGAAAAGAGGAAAGTACGAAGAAGCAGAGGCGATGCTTGCCAGACAGGGAGCGCCAGAGGTGCTTCTTCATATGCAGGAAAAGATACAGAAGTTAGAAGAAGGAGTGAAAGATACAGAGACGAAGATCTCTAAGATGGTACGCAAGGAGGCAGATGAAGAGGAGGTAGAAGCTGTGCGCAGTGCCTTGCTCGAAAAAATGACTGCATGTGCAAACTATAATGCACAAATCCCAATATCAGTGATGATTACTGATCTGACAGATGATATCTCATGACTCAAGGCCACATTCGAGAACATGCTGTTGCTCATGGACAGGTCAACTGCCTTCCTCATCGAAATGAGTCCATAGAGAAGTGCAGATTTTGTGCTCACTCTGTTTCTTTTATTCATGATGGCGTGCAAATTCCATCGCCCGCTCGGGAATTCTGTGCAATGAGTAAAAAATCAAAGAAATCTGCGAAACCGTTTGATCTTTCAAAAGTCTCTGTTGTTTTCTGTGACGATAATGCCAATGAAGGATTTCGCAGTATCATGAATATTATTGGGTAGAAATCTTCCTATTTCCAAAAAAATGAAGAAAAATCCTCTCAAAAGAGTACGATATTATTTCTTTTTCTTCTTTCCAACCATTGAATGCAGATCCAGGTGATATACACCTTTTTTTTCAACGCCAATGACCCGATCTGGAGATTCCACCATCTGTCGAAGATTAATCTCATATTTACCGGGACGCTGAATTCGGACACTCACCGCTGCATCATCTTCTAATCTGATATCAGAAAAACCTTCTGCTTTGTTGCTTTTCTGATAATCAGCCTGATGCTCTACCTGATGCTTCGGTGTTATTTCGCTTACACTTTCTTCAAAAAAAGAATCAGCTGGGCCGGAGATCGCATCCC
>WRER01000236.1 GCA_009779205.1 Methanobacteriota archaeon
CACGAGCATCTTGTCAACACGATTCGTAGCATATCTGCAGAGATTGGAAAACATACCACAATTCTTGCAGATATCCCTGGCCAGAAGCTCCGTATTACATATCTTTCAGAGGAGCGTTTGCAGGTTTATACCGGTGAAACAATCAGGCTTACAACATCTGCAATGAAACTACCACCAAGTACGGATGCCACTGCCACCCACACAATCGAAATCGGACCACCGGATTATCTTGCAGATGTGCTTCAAAAAGATATCATGCTATTAAAAGATGGAGCTGTCATATTATCTGTTCTGTCAGCCGATGAATCAGGCATTTATACAACAGTGACACAAGGAGGAATACTCACTCAGGGAGCTGGAGTCATATTTCCAGATAAAAAGCGTAACAGCCCATTTATTAACGCTCACTTTTCAAAAGCATGTCTTTTTGCAGCATCACTAAAACCAGATTATCTTGCCCTCTCTTTTGTGGAGTCGGGAGAAGATCTCATCGCTGCCAGAGATCTGCTCCAAAACAACAAGTATGAGGTCCCACTTATTGCAAAGATTGAATCATCCACCGCAGTACGCAATGCAGAGGATATCATGCTTCACGCCGACGGAATCATGATTGCACGTGGAGATCTGGGAGTTGCACTGCCTCTTGAGCAGATCCCGCACATTCAAAAACAACTTATTAAAAAAGCAAAACATTGCGAAATTCCGATCATTACAGCGACAGAAATGCTTGAATCAATGGTACAGAAGAGTCGGCCAACACGTGCAGAGGTAACTGATGTTGCAAATGCTATTATTGACGGAACTGACTGCGTGATGCTTTCTGCTGAGACTTCCATTGGTGTAGATCCAGTGCAGGCAGTACGTACCATGGCCGCAATAAGCAGTGAAACAGATAAACACATACCATTAAATCAAACAGCAGCAAGGAAAGATGAATGCAGGCATGTCAGCGTATTGGTAAGTCATGCTGCAAGAGTTATCGCAGACATGACTGCTGTTGCAATCATAGCGTATACCAGATCCGGAATGACCGCTCGAACAATCTCTCACGAGCGTCCCAGTGTTCCAATCCTTGCTATCACTCATGATGATGCAATTGCACGCCGTGTCCTTTTGTATCGGGGAGTTTTTCCGTACACGAGACCTGCAGTTGAAACATATGAAGAACTTATCACAGCTGCACGAGAGCTCATGGACCTAACAGGAATTGGAAAAAAAGGAGAATCCATTGTAATTCTGTCAGGCAACACAAAAGGAGAGACTGGGCATACGAATACGCTTAAAGTTGAACAAATATGACATTCATTCATTTTTATTATCACAATTTCAGGCCTAATCACATGCAACAATTTAATAGGATGAATGAAACATATACCTCATCATAATTACAGCCTGAAACTCATGCCGGAGGAACATAACTGCCACAGATCAATATCCTGACAATTGGAAATCCTGCCCTTTTTGAGAGAGTCATCTCCTCGTTCCATGAATGCGGTGTTAAAGCCAATGTAACAAATAAAAAAGAGGAGAAAGAAGCACTCACCGCTCTTACGCAGCAGGAATACTCAATACTTGCAATGGGTGGAGATAGAGCTATTGATTTTGTTAATAAAGTAAAAAAGAAAATTGTTCATGTTCCAATCTGCATTGCTATCAGTGATACCGGTGCACTCTATGGAAAAGAGTGCCTTAAAAATGGCATTGATTATTATATTGATGACGATGGGGATGAAGAATTTGAATCACTTCGACTCCAAAGTTATATTCGACAACTATGTAAAAACAATCAGCTTCAGAATGCGGTGGAATATGCGGAAACAAACTTTGAAACTATTACTGAGGCCATAGAAGACTCTATTGTTATGGTGGATCGCCATAATAGATACCTATACATGAATGCTCCCCACCAGATGAGACTGGGAGTTAAGGATAGCTCATACAAATCAAAATTTTATAAAGATTTTCATACTATTGAAGAGAACAGAGAATTTACTCGCACAATGGCTCATGTATTTGAAATAAATGATTATTATAGCAAGGAAAAAGAAAAAGATGGAAGAACGTACCTTTTAAAATACATCCCAGTAAAGTATCCTTCATCTCCACAACCCCTTGCAGTTTTAATTATCTCTAGTGACATTACAGATCGTGTTCGTTTAGAGCGCAAATTAACAGAAAGTTCTTCTTTACTTGCAACAACACTTGAATCGACCTCAGATGGTATTTTTGTAGCTGACCTTTCAGGAAAAATACTCACATACAATAAAAAGTTCTTAGATCTCTGGGCTATTCCAGAATCAATCATTGAAGGGCGTGACGAAGAAGTTGTTGCAGCATATATTGAAGATCAACTCATTGATCGCGATGGCTTTTTAGAGCAGCTTAAAAATTTGCGAGAAAATCCAGAACGTAAAGCGTATGATCTCTTAACATTCCAAGATGGACGAATTTTTGAACGGTTGTCCCAGCCTCAAAAAATGAGAGACATGATTATCGGACGAACCTGGAGTTTCAGAGATGTCACCGAAAAGCGCCAAATTTCTCAAAATTTGAATGTTACCCAGGCGAATTATAAAAGTCTTGTAGAATCCACGGGTGATCCTATTTTCATGGTGGATGAAGATGGATGCTATCTGTTTATGAACTCGCACCATCAGCAACTGGTAGGAGCTCTCGC
>WRER01000237.1 GCA_009779205.1 Methanobacteriota archaeon
ACTTCATCGTCCTGGGTCTTTGCGACCTCAACCATCATCTTAGCTGCTGGATGCTCAATGTCCATTTCCTTGAGAATTGTAACACCATCGTTTGTGATGACAACATCACCAATGGTGTCGACCAGCATCTTATCCATACCTTTCGGACCCAATGTTGTACGAACTGCACTTGCAACAGCCTTTGCGGCTGCAATATTCATGCTCTGTGCATCGCGTCCACGAGTTCGTGAGCTTCCTTCCTTAAGAATGAGGATAGGCTGTCCTCCTAATTGCATTGACATGTTGTATCTCCAGTGTGACACTAATGTTGTTTAGGGCTTCTATATAAATGTTCTCAAGTCTGATCTTCAGGTGTGAACAAGGTTACAAAAGTAACAAAACGTGAAAAAAAGGTTGAAAAGACTATGAAGGGAGACTCATCATTGATATGAGTTCATCTGCTTCTTCAATTTTGTAGAGTGATGATTCATCCATAACAAGCGCTTTTCCGATTTTTCGCCTGGGACACGTATCTGATAACACACACAGAGCGTATCCGTTAATAATCGATGATATATTGCCAATGATGTCTGCGTGCTTCATTGCTTTTTGTCCAGTGCCATATCCTGCAAGGATTGTATCATCATCATATTTGAGCATTGCCTGAAATGGAGCACGTTTCATCTCGTATATCTCCATACCTAGTTCTTTTAGAAATTGATGAAGCGGAAGATTTTTTTCTTCAGGTGTTATTGGGCTCTGTGTTGCAGGTTCTTGATAAGGTGCACGATGTACATGCTGTTCTGGGTTGAACGAGAGAAGATCAATTGATTGGATGACATCATGATCAAACATTTCTTCGATTTTTATTGCGATTTCGATAGTTGTTCCCATGCCAGATTCGTATTTTGCAACAGTACGGCGAGAAACACCAAGTGTTTGTGCAAGATCACCAAGAGATAGGTTATACTCCAGGCGAAGTTCACGAAGGCGTTCGCCACTAATATTAACATATAATCCTCCTGGTGAGGCAAAGATGAGGGGAGGGGCATTATCCACGACATAGTCATGGAGTGTTGGGTATGAGATCGCGTAAATGCCGTATCGCAAATATACGGCTCCCCGCTCAAGATCAGAATCACGGGTGCGCTCACCGATAATAAGAGGACAAGCATTCAATTGCTCTGCAATGGTGCTGAGATCACAGGTAATTTCTTCATTAACACTATCAATATGTGAAACAACCTTAAGAATGAGAATATCTTCTCCATTATTCGCCACGATATCAAAGCTTTTAGGGCGCATGGTGAAGTGCTCTGAGACAGAATATCCAGCTAATATCATCACACTTCTGACATTATGCAAAAGTCGTTCCTGTGACATTGTTCTTGTTCTTGTTTTGGTTGGTGAGGGAATAAATGTTGTTCTCATAGAAGCGGGTAAATACAAAAAACAGAATGATTGTGATCACAAAGATACAGCTTGATTCCTTGACTGTTTCCAAACTGGATGCATGAATAAAATAGAAATTACGCAAAAATTGACACGGTTTTCAAAAAATATGAACACGTACGTGTGTTTAAAGAGAAAAAAAGAAGAAGCTGGAAATGTTGGGTGACTCCGCCCTGTCCTGCCTGTCGGCAGGCAGGACATCATCTAAATTGCTCAATTAAAGCATTTATAAAGCTAAAATTTGAATTTTTCTTGAAAGGAAAACAGCATAATGAGCACCGCAACGAAAAAGTTCATAGAGGGTTCAAAAGATGCGCGGAAGAAAATGGGAGAATGGATAGGATCTAAAAAAAGGTGCAGAATGTGGGTTGCATGGTTTTTTCTGCGAAATGAGGAGGTTGGATATGACTGGTATGACGTATTTAGAAAAACAGAAGGCGTTTAAACGCAATCAGGGTAAAGGTAAAAGGTCTGTTCCATCTACTGTTGCATAAATCGGCACAGCTCTTCAGGAACTGACGCAGGATCAAGACCGAGCAACGCTATCTCAAAGACCTCGTCCCAGTTTACTGCGGTCTCGACACATCCATCTTTTGTTGCTACAACACCCATTGAAACAAGACCGTATCGCTCTGCCATGACGTTTCCTTCCTTAACCTCCATCAGACAGCCAATACCAACGATCGCTTTTGGACGATGTTCCTTGATTAAACGCTTGATAAACGAAGAACCAGGCACAATGAAAAACATGTACCCTAGATTCCCAAACATTTTTTTTGCATATCCAATGCTGCATAAACCACAAGATCTACATTTAAGTCCTTCTTCTGGATGGAGATGGGCAGGACATGCAATTGCTCGAAGACAATGTGGAGCAAAAATTGCACGTTCTGAGACGGGAGTCGCCATAAATCTCTTTTTATTTAGAGTATTTTGAAGACGAACCATCATCTGCAACACCTCATTATCTGACACACCAAAGATCTTGAAAAGAGAGCGCATAAATCCTTCAAGAAAGATAAGCCCTGCTTTCAAAAACTCAGGAAAAATGAAATTTCGTGTTAAAATTGCATATAAAGAGAGAAAAAGGAGGAAAAATCCAATAAAAGCAAGAATAAGGAGTAAAATGAGAGCTATCTCACCAATCAGAAAGATCAATCTCTCTAAAAAAGGATCAGATGTAAAAAATATCATAGACGACACTCATCCTCTCCACAAAGT
>WRER01000238.1 GCA_009779205.1 Methanobacteriota archaeon
TGAGAGAACACTCAAACAGGGTGAAGTATTATTATCTGCTCCTATCCACCCGGCTGCCATCATTCTTGGTAAAATGCTTCCATATGGAGTTGGAATGACTCTCCTCGCACTGTCTATTATCTTTTTGCGTGAAGGAAACATCGAGATGCTGTATCCGCTCATTCCCATTATTTTATTTTTCCTGGCTGCTGCTCTCTTTATCGGTATGACGGCTCGCAGTTATCGCGAGCACTCATTTATCTCAATATTCTTTTCAACACTTGCAACATCATATCTTTTCTTCCCAACGATCTTTGCTCATGTGCATATTGTCGGTCTCCTCTCTCCCGTGACTCTTGTTATCTACGCACTTAAAGGTACAGGGTACACATTGGATGAGTATCTCTATTCTACAGCATTATTTTTCTTAATATCGATTATTCTCATTATTCTCTCAATTAAAAATTATCGTGAAGAATTTCTCTTCTCACAGCGCCGCCTCCTGACCCGCTGGATCGATGCTGTTTCTGCATTTATACACAAAAAGCACCCACTCATCTCGGTCTCTGCCATAACCATCTGCACTGTTCCGTTCATCTTCATGGCAGAAATGCTTGTATTAGTGCTGTTTTTCAATCTCCCAATGCCACTTTCTCTTCTTCTCATTATGGGTTCAGTCGCACTTATTGAGGAGATTGGAAAGTCAATCGGACTTCTTGCACTATACAATAATGATACACAGTTTTTTACATGGAAGCGCCTCATCTTTGCAGCTTGTGCTGTCGGCCTTGGGTTTTTAATGGGAGAGAAGCTCCTTCTCTTCGTTTCATTGCCACAGATATCAGATTCTATCTTTGGCGTAGCCATGTTCTTGACCCTCGGCCTGCTGATCCTACCGTTTTTGTTGCACAGCGTAACAGCCCTTATAACTGCTCTTTCATTGAAGCTGGGTGGCAGACGTGCATATCCTCTTGGAATTATTCTTGCAACGATTGTGCACCTCATGTATAATTGGACTGTGTTATCGGGGTGGTTTTCATGATACAGATCTCTCGTCTGTTTGCAGTTACCAAAAAAGAACTTCGTGCAATTCGCGCTGAAAAAACCATTATTCTTGCTATATTGCTTCAGATCTTTATCGCAATGTTCTCCTCTTTTTTAATGGTGGGTCTCTCGGCAATGTATAATCCTGACATGTACAAAGGCATCTCTGGTATCCAGTATGCCGTTGGCTATGTCGATGCCGGCCTCTATTATGAAAGCGACTTATCAGAGGCGTACAGTGATCTCTATGCAGAAGGAGTTGAACTTGACTTTTCCCTTTCAAATCAAAGGCTCTATGATCTCATTGAACAAGATAGGGAGTTCGTACCATACCATCTGGATCTTGAGACTGCCCTTGCTTCGCTTCAGGAACGAAAGCTTGCAGCAGTGGTGTATGTACCTGAACCTGATCCAACTGGTGTGTCGGCCTTATTTCTGACACTATATACGATCCAAAATGATCTGCAATCAACAGTAATTGAAGCAAAGATGCAGGATCTCTTCATGCAATATGAGAGAGAGTTGCGTGAATTCAGGAGCGAACGGCTGGATTCTGTTCCTCTTCCCCTTGATATGGGCAGACTGCGAGGTGGAGACTTTTATGAGTTCTTATATCTCCTCTTAATTCCACTCCTCCTCTTCATGCCTGCGATTATTTCAGCTGGGCTTGTTGTTGATCTCATGACTGAGGAGTTCTCGTACAAGACACTTGACATACTCAAGACGACCCCACTCACGATGAGTGAGGCGATATGGGGTAAAATAGCGGCGTGCATTCTTATCATTCCCATCCAATCTGCTGCATGGCTGATCCTGCTTGCATTCAATCAGATCTTTGTTGCATATCCTCTCCTTCTCCTTCTCCATGTAACACTTATATCTTCGATACTGATTGTTATTGCAGCATTTCTAGGGCTGTATTACAAAGATCGATCCTCTGCACAACTTGTGTTCTCTGCATTTGCAGTTGTACTTCTCATGCTTGCGCTTACACTGCCGTATAATCCCATTCATCTGGCAGGAATGCTATCAGCAGGTCGATTTCACTCATTTTACTTCCTGCTTATCGCAGGGGAGTTTATTTTCTTCCTGCTGTTGTCAGGAGTATTTACTCGGTTTATTGGACGGTTTACTGATGACCTGCCATAGGCAGGTAATGTCAACAACTTAATACTGCAGCGAACACAAGGGGCAGAGTTCTAATAGAGCTTACGCAAATTGCACATTTGTATTCAATAACGCCTTACTAAACCACTTAAATTAAGTGTTTTAAATTAACAAACGTTTAAGCCATGTTGATTTTCGCGTAACTCCTATGATGATTGGTTACGCGAAAGGTTCATGATGAGAATCACACGTGTTGTATCGTGGGCTTGGAAACGCCGAATCTGAATGGCGCCAGAAAAATGAAAAAAAGAATAAGTCTTGTTTGTTGCTTTTTTTACAATGCAGGACCAGACATATCTGAAAGGCCTTTTGAAACCATCATATCATCAATGCGAATCAACATATTGACAACCTCTTCTGAACTCTTGATTGACTGGCGTTTTGATCGAAGTGGTTCAAGTACTCCTTCCCGAACCATATCAACAAGCTCA
>WRER01000239.1 GCA_009779205.1 Methanobacteriota archaeon
TCAGCATTTGAAGCCGTATTTTATGGCAGAGAGAAAACACCAGAAACCTCTTGTATGGTTCATTCATACGTAATGAGTATGAGTCAGCGTATAGCATCTATATTATGCATGGGGTGTATACTGCTTTGTTTACATAGTGCTCCCGTTTTTGGAGATGATGAGCTCATCTACCAGGCAGCATTTTCAGGTATATCTCTCATAACCAATTCATCACCATCTGTTGACATTGATGTTGTTCCCTCCTCACAGGAAAGTAGTGTACTTGCCATGATTCAACAGTTAAAAGGAATTTTTCCTGAGTCTGATCATCTGGAACAAAGTCTGAATAGTGAGCATGTAGTTGCAAATGTACAGAGTTTTGATGCTATGTCCGTCAACTTAGACGAAAATGGAAACTACATTCCTCAGTTTCCTGCAAAAGCATATGCACAAGGAATATTTAGTGCTTCATTTTCTGCACGCGGGGTTGAAGGATATTCAAATGGAGTAGTTAATTCAACCTATGCCATATCAGATAGTACAACAGTTGCAGGATATGTAACCCAGTTCGTGAAAAAATATCACTATGTATCAGGAGTAGATCTGTGTGCTAATGGCGGGTGTTAATGACATTATAATCCCAAATGCCTATTCTCATTTTTGAAGGTCATTTGCAAATATAAAATGTCTATTTTCGCACTTTGCAGTACATGTAACACAATCTCTCTCACATGCTTCTAAATGAATAGTCACAGTTGCGCGAGGGTATGCTCTCAATAAAGCAACTTCAATGGTATCTAAAAGTGCATGAGCATCATGTACCGACGTGTTTGCTTCTACCGCGATGTGAAACTCAATAAACACCTCAGGCCCAGCCCGCCTTGTTCGAAGACAATGCATATTTACAAACTCACCTTTGTACTGCAATGCAATCTCTTCAATCTCTTTTTGCTCTTCCTCTGAGAGACTGCAGTCAATAAGATCGCTATATGATTTTTTTGTTAAAGAAAGGCCTGCTTTGAGAATGAAAAGTGCAACGCCAATCGCAATCAGAGGGTCGAGGAACGTAATCCCTGTAATGTACACAACGATCAGCCCTACCATAACACCCGCAGAGGTATACACATCAGTACGCAGATGCCAGGCGTCTCCTTCAAGTGCAATAGAGTCTGTTTTCTTCGCAATCTTCATAAGCCGACGCGATACGAATATGTTTGTAACTGCCGAGATACCCATAACGACAATACCCAGCAATAAAAACGAGGATTCAAACTCGTGAGGATGAAACAGTTTCTGTATGGCTTCAGAGATAATGATAAAAGCAGCAATAATAATCAAAAGTGCTTCGATCAGACCAGCTATATCTTCATATTTTCCATGGCCATATGCGTGGCGCATATCTGGTGGCTCTCCTGATATTCGAACAGATACATATGCGATCGTGGCTGCGATGAGATCCATTGCTGAGTGGATCGCCTCAGATAAGATACTGACAGAGCCAGAAAGTAAACCTGCAAACAACTTGAGCAGAGTCAGAGAAGCATTTGAGTAAATTGAGAGTCGTGCAACAGATATTTTTTCTATACTCTCTGATTTGGATATGGTACGGGTTCCTTCTTCAAAGACGACACTATCACGATCCAAACTCATACTTGAAAAAAGATGAAGATTCAGAAACCAGATCTCTGGTATACATCAGCAATATAGATAATGACTGCGCAAATGATTGCAACAGCCATTACAGAATATGGATTGATCTGGATGGCTCTTTTGTTGTCACTATCGTAATAGTTGACCAGACCAGCAGATGAGATCAAACCTCCGCTTTGCTTTTTTGCCATACTTATTATTCATCGTTGTCATAGTTAAATGCGATCTCTCTGATCTGGCAAAAAGAACAATGCATCTGGGTATACTCTCGATCTTACATCTCTACCGCAGCAAATTCGCGTAGTATTCTGTTTTACTCACCCTCGATTATCATGTTCCATGGAGCAGAAGACTGCCTTTTCTGCCTATATTTCCAGGAATTACAGCACCAAGGGCTTCATATGTGTGAAATAAAACCAAATTTCGCACAGAAAAAAAGTACTTTAGTGCTAAATAATTACATACCACATGTATATCCATGTATAAAGTCTCCATCATCGGTGCCTCAGGAACAGTAGGGCGGTATGCTGCACTTGCAATCTCCCGAATTCCAAATATGCATGAAGTTCTTCTCTTTGGAAAGCCCTCCAATCAGGCTGTGCTTGAAGGCATTGCTAGAGATCTGCTGGATTCTTCTGCTGCTATCGGTATTCCAACAAAAATTTCATGGAGTTCTGATATACATGACCTCACTGGATCAGACATCGTCATTATTACTGCCGGCACTCCCCGAAAATCGGGGCAGGATCGATTCGATCTTGCATACCAAAATGCGGGACTTGTGGCAGAATACTCTAAAAACATTGCACATATTGCACCTGAAGCTTTGCTTATGGTTGTGACAAATCCTGTTGATATCATGACATCTGTTGCACTTGAATATTCAGGAAAAGATCGATGCCATGTCTTTGGACTTGGTACTCATCTTGACTCTATGCGACTGAAATCTCTGATTGCAGATCATTATCACGTTCACGTAAGTGAGGTACA
>WRER01000240.1 GCA_009779205.1 Methanobacteriota archaeon
GAATGCATTCAGTGTTGGAAGAATGGTGCATCTGTCTCATCCTGCAGAATCTGTGATGGATACTGATATCGATACAGTACAACTATCAGATTTTATATCTACGGCCAAGAAGAAAGTAACAAATTCCAAGTATCGAACCGCCTGTGTAGTTGATGAAAATCGGAAGCTGCTTGGGATGCTGTCACGCAATACATTTCTTGAAGATATTCAAAAGTCAGTCATTTTAGTAGATCATAATGAATTCATGCAAGGTCCCGAAGGTCTCGAACGGGCTGATATTCGAGAGGTAATTGATCATCATCGAATCGGTTCCCTGACTACACTTCACCCCGTTCGCTTTAGAAACGATCCCTTGGGATCAACATCAACGATTATCACATATATGTATCAGGAAGCAGGCATTGATCCTGAACCTGCAGTGGCAAAAATACTGCTTGCAGGTATTTTATCAGATACATTAGTGCTGAAGATGTCAACAACGACAGAAAAAGATATCAAGGCAGTCGAGTATCTCGCAGCACGTGCCGGTGTTAATTATGAAGCATTTGGGATGACGCTCATCAAAAATGGAATGGATCTTGAGAATACTCCCCTTGACGATCTCCTTACCCGTGATACAAAGCGGTATAAACTGGCAAATTTGTCTATGACTATCGCACAAGTAATGACTCCCTCAGATAGTTACCCAAGACAGAATGCTGCTGAGATCATACGAAGAATTGGAGTGCTTAGAGAATATTCAGGTGATGATTTGTACACGGCAATGTTTACTGACGTGCTCTCACAGGTGAGTTATCTGTATGTTTCAGGTTCTGCAAATCTACTTACAAAACTTGAGTATCAGGAGCAACCAATTGTGCTTGAAAACGTAATGTCACGTAAAAAAGATCTTCTTCCGATGATTGGAAAAAGACTTGCTGATCTTCAGCAGTAAATAAAATGATTTTAATGTGTTTTATTGAATGGAGGTAAACAATGAGTCAGGAACATGAGGCGGCAAATCGCCAAGCACTATTTGAGCTCTGGTTCCTTATGGCAGAGCGAATTGCGCCACCACTGTGTTGTACAAATCCACCCCTCATGCTTCGATTATTTCGCGAAGCTGTACATGAGATGGCTCCGGGAGGAGATATGGAAAAGGCCGTGGAAAAACTGACTATTGTCGTTTCACAGGCTGATCCTGCATCCAGCACATTTTCTCTTGCAGGGCAGTTATTCAACATTATCGAATGGAGACGTACCTATCATCCGGAATGGAATACACTGCATGAGAAATTATCAGGAATTAAGCCAGGGGAATGCGGATCATATGTTGCTCAGGCGATGGCAATGATGCAAATCGCACAGGATGATGACGCATTAGAACTTGCAGACAAGATTATTGCACGAAATATGGAGCATGAAGGTGATCAGGGGCTCAAAAATGATGATCTGAAAATGGCTCGGCTGATTCGAGCTGCAGTGCTTATCTGCAGAGGAGATATTGCACAAGGAGAAGAAGAGTTTGTACACGTTGTTGCCTTGCAGGAAAGACGTGGAGAGATGAATGTACCCTGAGAAGATTATTCAAAAGCTGAATGTGATTGCACCTCCTGAGCTTGCAGAATCCTTTGACGAGGGGCGAATTGGGCTGATTATTGAAGGGAAAAAAGAGGCAGAAAGGATAGCAACAGCACTTGATGCAACACTCCATGTGATAAAGGAAGCAATTTTGCATGATATTGATATGCTGATCGTGCACCATACTCCTTTATGGTATCCAATTACACGTGTTACTGGCTTTTATGCAGATTTACTCTATGAGGTGCTTTGTTCTGGGATGCATGTGTTTGTTATGCATACAAACTATGATCATGCACCGTCTGGAGTGAATGATTGTCTGTTGGAGCTCTTGTCTTTTTCAGATAAGATTGCAATGAGCCATGGAGCAATTGGAAGCGTATCGCTTACGCCTGATGAGATTGCATCGCGACTCGAAGCACCGTTGATCGTCTATAACAGAGATGTGTATGAAATGATGGAGCAGAGTTCACTGTGTTTAGGAGTGGTTGCTGGCTCAGGCTTTGATCCGATACTCATTGAAGAAGCACGTTCTCTTGGAGCATGTGCATTCTTATCTGCTGAGTTGAAGCATTCAGTTATGCGTCAATTTTCTGATATGATTCTGCTGGAATCGACTCATTATGCCCTTGAGGCTCCAGCAATGAAGATGCTTGCACAGCGAAATGGTTGGTTGTATATTGAAGATGTACCGAAAGTTTCGATGGTGCGATGAAGTATAGATATGATCAGAGTACAATAGATCCTATTGAAGATTTAACCGTTGGAGAGCCAGCAGCTCCATATGTACGAGAACGAATTTGTGGATATCATCAGGGACGTGGGAAGAAAGCATTCGCTATTGTGGACAATTTACGTGTCAAAAAATACTTAGATTTTTTTGTTGTGGCTGGTAATGAGAGAGACTATATCGTTTTTGATGATTTTTGTACATGTAGCGATTTTTTACATCGTGGGAAGAAATGTGGACATATTCTTGCGATGCAGATTGCACGGGTGACGCAAGAGTTTGAATCATATGACCTGTGGTTTTATGAAAAC
>WRER01000241.1 GCA_009779205.1 Methanobacteriota archaeon
ACTGGTCCTGGTGCAGTGGTTGGAGTGGCATTGGCTACGAATCCACATATTGCGGCAGTATCGTTTACAGGAGAGGCTGAGACTGGAAAGCATTTAGCACAAAAGGTCGCTCCTTCCCTTACACGTCTCACTCTCGAACTCGGTGGCAGCGATCCAATGATCATTTGTGCAGATGCTTCCATTACAAAAGCAGTTGCCGGCGCTGTTATGGGGCGTTTTTTCAATTCTGGACAGACTTGTGTCGCGACAAAACGCGTGTTTGTTGATGCCTCTATCTATGATCGGTTTATTCAAGAACTCATATCAGCCATGCAGCACATTGTGCCTGGAGACGGAATGCACCCACAAACCACAATGGGACCGCTCAATAATCTTGCTCAAAAAGACATTGTCTCAGGGCAGGTTCAAGAGACCATAGATGCGAAGCAAGGCTCCATACGATATCAGGGAAGACTGAGTGAATATGCAGATCCAGCTGGATTTTTCTTCCCTCCAATGCTTCTAACTGATGTTTCTCCTGATTCTCCTGTCATGCAGCAGGAAGTATTTGGGCCTGTACTTCCTGTTGTTCCATTTACTTCAATTGATGAGGCGATTGATCTTGCGAATGCCACAAAGTACGGACTTGGAGCATCTATATGGACTACTCAACTTGAAACCATACATGCGATCGCTCCCTCTCTTCGTTCAGGGGTCGTTTGGGTAAATCAACACCTCAAAGTTCCTCCGGAAGTTCCATTTGGCGGGGTAAAAGAGAGCGGATTTGGGCGTGAAAATGGATTTCAAGCCCTTGAACATTACCTTGAGGAAAAAAGTGTCCTTATCAAATTGTGAAGCAGAACAAAGCACAAATGAAAGAGAGCTCTGTCTCGGTGCACATATCTCTATTTCCGGCTCTTTTGCGCATGCTGTATCCATTGCACAGTCATATGGATGTAAATGTATGCAGATATTCACAAAAAATCCACGAACATGGCATGCAAAATACATTGAGCCATCTTTGGCTGCTGCGTTCCATGAGGCATGTGAACATGCTTCACATGCTTCTTTTCCAGTTTTTGCCCATGGATCATATCTTGCAAACCCTGCAAGCTCAAAGCCTGCACAGATTGAGAAGTCCATACCTTCTATCCTAACTGAAATAATGCGATGTGAGAGACTTCATATCCCATATCTTGTTCTTCATTGTGGGCATGGTCAGGATGAGAGCCTGAGTCTTGCTTCTGATAGAGTAATTTCCTGTCTGATTGAGGTATATTCACATCTGCAGGAGCACCCTGATCATGATCATTGCCATCCAGTGATGATACTTTTGGAAAATGGTCCAGGTGATGCAAACTGTGTTGGAAGCACGTTTGAAGAGCTTGCAACGATACTTGATGGAGTCTCTGATCTCGGCTTTTCAAAGCTAATTGGTGTTTGTTTTGATACATGCCACGCACACGCCGC
This sequence comes from Methanobacteriota archaeon, assembly GCA_009779205.1. Taxonomy (GTDB): domain Archaea; phylum Halobacteriota; class Methanomicrobia; order Methanomicrobiales; family Methanospirillaceae; genus Methanofilum. Next base: position 1,450 of record WRER01000241.1, read on the forward strand.
AGGATATGCTCTCAGCACAGAGAGTGAGGTGGGATCTGTTTGTGATGAGTTTTTCTCTGTTATTGAACATCAGCGCCTTCATCTCATTCATCTCAATGATGCAGCGCATCCCTGTGGCTCCGGGCGTGATCGTCACCTTCCTCCAGGAGAGGGACTGATAGGAAATCCTGGATTTTCTGCGCTTTTGCATCACCCATTCCTTCGAAATCTTCCTTTTATCTGTGAAGTTCCAATTCCTGATTCAAAGAGTGGACAGGCACTTATCCACTCAGTTACGGAACTTTGTATGCGAAAAGAATGATGAAAATCTACACAAATATGTGTAGGAAGACTTTATCTTATTACAGGTATACACTATACCATCATTATGTTGGGGGACACAATGGTGATTGTACATAATACTAGATATACAGGGTATAAGCGCAGTTTGCGTTCATTACTCACAGTTTTTTTAATGCTCTTTATTGCGCTCTGTATCGCACAGGTTCAAGCACAGCCGATTACACCACCTGCTGTTATCACAGCACCTGGAACATATGAGTTAACAGGCGATGCAACCGGCATTTACGAAGGGTATGGAATTAAGATCGAAGCCTCTGACGTCATTCTTGATGGTCAGGGATTTAATCTTCGCGGATCAAGTAGAAACGATGTAGGCATTTTAGTTAATAAATATGGAACAGCGCTTCGTAATGTTGAGATTAAAAACATTAAACTTGGAAACTGGGAGACTGCAATTCGATATAATTATGTAAAAAGTGATGAAACCGACATAAGCGGCATTTCCAATACCCAGATTAACAGTGCGAAAGTTGGCGTTCATGTAGAGTACTCAGACAATGTTCTGCTTTCGGAGCTTTCTCTTACAGATACGAATTCAGCTATTGTTGTGAACCATGAGTCAAGTGATGTCACCATTGACAAGGCAACCATTACTGATTGTGGCATTGGTGTGACATTGGAACATGCACGTGGTGTTACGATATCAAACAGCAATGTAAACACATGTGAGGTATATGGGATACAAGCTGGAGATGTGCAAGATCTGACCATCTCAAAAACAAATATCAGTGATAATAAGTACGCAGCAATTACACTTGCAGATGTCAATGGCTTTACATTACATAGCAATGTCATTGCCCGCACAGA
>WRER01000242.1 GCA_009779205.1 Methanobacteriota archaeon
TACAGAAAGCGAGATTGCAGAATACGAATTTACGACACTTACTGTTATTCCTGGTGCGATGGAGCACAAGGGAGCTAAAATTCAGGTTCTTGATGTTCCAGGGCTTATTGCTGGTGCTGCAATTGGAAAAGGAAGGGGAAAAGAAGTTATTGCAGTCGTTCGAACAGCGGACATGATTGTACTTCTTTCTGATGTATTTAATCAGCAGCATGTGAATGTGCTTTTGAAAGAGCTGTATGATGCAGGGATCAGAGTGAACTGTGTCAAACCAGATATTACGATTAAGAAGACATCAAGAGGAGGAATTAGATTAAATGCTGTTGGAACTCTTGATCTGGATATCGAAGAAGTGAGATCGATCCTGAGTGAGAACCGGATTTCAAATGCAGATATTCTGATTCGCGGAAATGCAACGCAGGATGAGCTGATTGACGCGGTGATCGGAAGCAGGGTGTATATTCCGGCAGTGATTGCAGTAAATAAGATTGATCTCATTGCATCAGAGGAGGCAGCGGAAATTGAAGCAGATCTTATAAAACGCTTTGATCAGCAACCTATGATGATAAGTGCAGCAACTGGATATCACATGGAAGAGTTGAAAGACGATATCTTTGATCGTCTCGCATTTATTCGTGTGTATCTAAAGCCTCAGGCCGGCCCTGCTGATCTTGAAGAACCACTTATTATTAGAAAAGGTGCAACTGTTGAGGATATCTGTTACCGACTTCACCGCGATTTTGCAAATAAGTTTAGATATGCACGAATCTGGGGTACTTCTGTGAAGCATGAAGCACAGCGAGTCGGTATCTCTCATGTCGTGAATGATGAAGATATCGTGCAGATCATCATTGAGCGATAGTGGGAAATCTCCGATATGATGTTTTTGTGATTGGACACTCAATGATTCACAACAGCTTTGACGATTTCTTCCTCAAGAGATGGTTTTGCCACGCCATTTTACTCTAAAGTGCAAATTCTCCCAAATTATTTGATTGAAAAAATGTATGTGCAAGAACAAGCGGGAATTTAGGTTATTCAATGATTGGAAGAAATGAAGAAAGGGAGGGAATACTGTTTTCGTGAGTTGTGAGTGGGTCACAATGCTTCGCACGATGTGTTCCTGTTTAAACGCAACATTCATGTGGTTAAATGCTTTGCTTGTCGCACCTTCGATATCGACCCACACGCCGTTTATCAGTTCCTGCCACTGGCAGGTTATGTTACTCAACTTTCACTCGCTCAACACACATCTCTCCTGCAAATACAATCGCCCAGCAGGTGATCTTTTTGCCTTTGAATTCGGCTGCTGAAGAGTATCTCGTAAGCTGTTCAACCGCGTCAGAGAGTGTATCTTCTATCCTCTCTTCTGTTGCTTTTCCTTTTTGGATGTATTTTAATTCAAACAATATGATATCAAGACCTGAGGATGTATCTCTTGGGAAGAAGATGAGATCGATATATCCATCCTCAACCTCGTATTCTGACTTTATAAGATACAAGTTACTTATCCCTGCATACACCGCCATTGCAACCTTGATATATTTTTCATCAAACCCTCTATAATCACGATTTGAAAATGAGTGAAGCAAACCTTCGATGAGATCTGTCAGGCGCTCACATGAGTTGTTGTATGCAAGTTCACGGATAGCCTCTGTGATGAATTTCGTGTCTGGAGTGTAATCTGCTTCTTTGACAACAATCTTCATTAAAAACTCGAAATACAAACCATCCATGACAGAATTTGGAATTTGAAGTCTAACAGAACCAAGGTCTGGCTCTTTGATCGTCAAAAGCCCAAGGTAAAAAAGCAGAGACTTAAAGTGCTCAGCGGTAAACGCTTCACCAATGGTGAAACTCTCAATGAGGTTTGCCGTTGTGTATCCATCAAATACGACCTCTTTCAGAATTTCCAGATTTTGCTCTGGAGTCTGGAATGTTATGAGTTTTTCTAATTTCCCATAATCGCTCACTGCGTTTCGATCAAGCAATTGTTCTGGTGGTTTATGCAACTGTTGATAATGTTTGAGATAGTAGAGCACCATATCACTATTGAATATTCGCTCCGTTGCATCTTTACTGAAAAGATATCCATTATAGTACTCAGTAAGTGTATCCATGAGGTTTATGGGAAGTTTTTCTGTAATGGTTTCCTCAATGAGTTTTTCTACTTCAGTTTTCGTAAATCCAATCATCCCATTGAATGGAGACAGCATTGAAAGATTATCTGATATATTAAATCCGCTTGTAAGACTATCGAGCGTTATTGGAGATACCCCGGTGATGAAAATACGCTCAACTACTGTCTCTGTAGCATTTTTGAGTACTTCATACCACTTACGAACGAATCCATCTTCAGTTACTGAGTTTTTGAATAAATGGGGATTAAAGCTGAGAAGTTCGTTGGCGAAATGGTCGTATTCATCAATAATGACATAGATTTTTCCGTCACGAGTTCTTTGAAATTGATTAAGGACTTGAAGGAGTTGTTCTTCAGGGCTATCCATTTTTAGTCTAATATCCAAATTATATGCAGCACAAAATGTAAGAAGTGTCTCGTGTACACTGCGAGTAAAGCCCCTTAGTAAAATTTCA
>WRER01000243.1 GCA_009779205.1 Methanobacteriota archaeon
AGACCTTTTCCAACAATGAAAGGAAGTCCGGCTTTCTCCAGTGCAGATAAGTAGGTTGCAAGGTGGGTACGTTTTTCAATCAGGATTGCGATGTCTTTTGGTGTATAGTCCGCATTCGTCTGAAAGAAAGTTTTGATTGTTTTAACAATCAATGCTGCCTCTTTCTGCTTTGCAATCTCGATAGTCTCATTACTATCAGATTCTCCTGCAAGAAGGAGCTGAACAGATCCCTGATCTGTGCAACGCTTCTCTGAAACATGGGTTTTTGTGTGTGGAAATTCCCAGGGCTTTTCATCTGCTGAGAACAACTCAGAGAATACATAGTTAACACATTCAATAATTTCAGGTGTACTTCTAAAGCAGACTGAGAACTCTACGACCTCTCCTGCATCAGAATTTCCAAATATATCCTGAGCCTGTCCAAACAGTGTGACATCAGCATCTCGAAACAGGTAGATCGACTGATTTGGATCGCCAACAATAAAGAGCCCCCTGCAGTCCTCAAATGAACCGATAATTGATGAAATAATCTCAAATTGTGCAGGGTCCGTATCCTGAAATTCATCTATGAAAATGTAGGGATATCGCTTTTGAATTCCTTCTACGATCTGGGGATTATCCTCTAAAAATTGTTTTGTGATCGATATGAGATCAGAAAAGCGCAAGCTCCCATCTTTTCGCATTTCCTCTTTGAGACGATGAGAGTATCCCTGAGATACAGTTCGGAGATACCTTATAATCTCTAATGCCACATTCGTGTGTGCTGCATCAGGATCGATAGTGAGTTTTAGATATGTTTGGAGCTTCTCCAGACGGTTTCGAAGGAATACATTCACGGACTTAATCTCTTGAAGTTCTTCTGCACCCCATATTTTCTTTGATCCACTGTTTCCAAGTTTGCTCGATAAAATTTTGGCAATTGCCTGTGTTAATTCTTGATTCGGAGTATCTTTTGTAATGTTTGTAATCAATGGGCGAATAGAATCAAAATACTGAACTGCTTTGTCACTTGAATCCATCCCATTTCCTGCATGTTTGATGATGTGCAAGGCATCCAGTGTTTTCGCATCCGTGAAAAATACAATTACTGCCTGTTCACGTATTGGATCTAAAAATGCTTGCCATGTAGTGAGAATAGTCTGCTTATCCCGTTCGAAAAATACATGGTGACAGGTATCTCCATGCTCTGTAAGTTCGCGAAGGATTTTTTGTAATTGGCTCTTCCCATAGATCGTGAGAATTGTTGTGAGTGCTGTTCGCTCCACCTCGCTTTTTTGGTTTTGGAGCAGATCAAAAAATGCTTTTTCTTCCAGCATTTTCTTCTCTGCATCGTCAAGGATACGAAAGTCAGGATCTACTCCTGCTTCGATTGCAAACTCACGAAGCAGTGTCGTGCAAAATGCATGAAACGTCATAACCGGTGCGAATGCAAGTTCAGTTCCAATGGAGATCTCGCCTTGGAACTCGCGCCTGATGCGTTTTTTCATCTCTGCAGCGGCTTTATTTGTAAATGTCAGAGCAAGAATCTGATGTGGCATCCCATGTTCTTTTTGAATCAGATTGAGATATCGCGAGACCAGTTCTCTTGTCTTTCCACTCCCTGCACCGGCAGTGACGACAATACTCCTATCCAATCGATTTCTTGCGATTTCTCTTTGGCTTTCATCATGTGGTGACATATTCACCTCCGATACGCCACGTATATTCCCCTGATCCTGATCCACGATCTTTGGTATATCTGCAGATGCTTTGATACGGACACCACGTATCCGGACACTCTTTTCGTGCCGTTATTGGAAAGTGCCCTTTTCTGATATTTCGGATGTGTTTTCGTGCCTGAATTACGGTGTTTTGTATGATCTCATCAGATGAGATTTCCTTGCGGGGAAGAGAATATGGAATATATGCTTCTGCTGATCTGTCATAGAGCGGTGTTGAGGGCGTAACACTGTTTCTCTTGAGCTGAATATAGCTTCCATATATCCCAGTTCTTCCTGAAAGAAAGCGATATGCATGCATATAGAGCGGGATCTGAAGCGACAGACCATCCGTAATTTCATTTATTTTTGGAACACTACCGGTTTTGTAATCGATGATTCCAAAATACTGATCCCCTATGTGATCAATGCGATCAATGATGCCGCTAAGCAACATCTGATCTTGTTCACAATCACCATCTGCGAGATTCACAGCACTGCCAAATTGAAACTCAAAACGAGATGGTATGTGAAGATTGACACTCTCCTGACGTTCAATTTCCGTTCGAATAAATCGTTTCAGAGAACCTTCTCCGATGTATTGAGTCCCGGTGAGGGTTTCAATCTGAGCGGTCGCCTCAGGCAGCAACGATCCTTGTTCAGAGAGAGAACTCATGATCTCGTCAAGAGTGGATAGGATTTCTTCTGTATTGGCAGAGGTCAGCGGGAGCAATCCTCTTTCCTGCAGTCTCTCGTACAGATCACGGAGTATCTGATGCACACGTGTGCCATGGTCAGTATAAGATATATTTTGACGTGGATCGTCAAGTGGTTTTACATGTAATACACGCTCAATCCAAAACCGAAATGGACAATGAGCATAGGTTTCAA
>WRER01000244.1 GCA_009779205.1 Methanobacteriota archaeon
ACCCAACTACATTACCACTCCTCATTTCTCAACCGCTCAATAATGTCATCAAGCGGTACAGTAGTGCACATAACTGTCACGTGATCCTTCTCTGCGAGCTTAAAAACCATAGGATGCACTTGCTCACTAACAATGCCATGTAACACAACGCAACGCGGTTTAAATGGAGTAACTGTAATTGCAATCATCGGTGACTTGCCATTCGTTACTCCACTAAAAATAAGCGCACGTTCAGTACTCCACCCATAAATCCTGTTGAACTCATTTGCACTAAACGTCAAAATAGCCTTAATGCTGTCTATGATTGTATACCCATAGATCTGAAGAACAGAAGAGCCTACAATGACTTCTGCCTCCGTAATATTTGCAAATTGTTCCAAAGAGATAGGGGTTGTATAATCGTGAAGATCATAGATAACATCTTCACCAACAGCAATGTGAAGCATTGTTGAGAACTTGCGAATATACTCTCCACCTCTTTCTTCATCGATGGAGAGAATACACGCCACGATCTTTCCTACAATTGCAGTTCCTGGACTTCTGCGCCTGCCACTTTCGTAGTCACTGATAACTGAGGGGGAGACACCAAGGCAGTCTGATAGCTGTCCTTGGGAGATATCAAAGCTCGCTCTCCATTTTTTCAAAGCTTGACCAGGGGAGTCTGATATCGTAATATCTCCTGCCATCTTCTCAGCTAACCGATGACGAAGACCGGGTTCCATACATATTGTTTGAAATCAGTAGTATATAATCATCGTGGATTAACGAACTATATATCGACAGTTGGTGAGATGGACAAATGGAACACTATCCATTACAATTCATCACGGGTATCCTCACGGAGTGGCGTTGGAGTCAATTGTTGAGCGGGACGATCCTGCACGACATAATCACGAACCTCATCAACACCAATGCCGGTCTGAGTAGACATAATGAAACATTTCGCACCAGATTCTGCATACCAGGGTAGTTTTTCTGCAATGAGCGAAGAGATATCCATTGGTTTTTCATCAAGGGAAAAAAGATCAGATTTATTAGCTGCAATCGTGATCGGAATACCACGAGTAAGGCGGTGAAGCTCATCACAGAGGCGAATCTGCGCGTCGAGATCATATCCACAATGTTCACTTGGATCAAGAATAACAAGAACCCTGTCAGAAATGTGCATAATTGCAGCCATCGCCTGTTGTTCGATATCATTTCGTTCTTCGCCGGGACGGTCAAGAAGCCCCGGCGTATCAATTAACTGGATTGTTTCGCGCCCAATACGATAGTGGCCAACGATAATTCCTTTTGTTGTAAATGGATATGAAGCAATCTCTGGCTCTGCTGATGATACATTTCGTATAAACGATGATTTTCCAACATTTGGATATCCTGCAATAACAACGGTAAAACAGTCCTGAACATGAGGGAGTTTTCGAAGTACATTTCTCACATCGTTTAAGAAATGCAGATCATCATCGATCTGATGTACAACAGATGCAAGTCTTGCAATTGCACGCTTACGCTGTTCTTCTCCATTTGCATCAGCGTACTTTACTGATTTTGCAAAGCCGCGCCCGTGCTCATAGGCCCATCGTGCAGCCCAGCCAACAGCTCCAAGGGATTTTTTTAAGCGATCGGTACCATAGAGAATTTCAATGAGATCCTGATAAAAGAGCGGAAGTTCAGAGATTTCCGGAAATGACTGAATAATTTCCACAAGTCGCGTATGAATAGAATCATAGCTTGCAGATACAAAATCTTCATTTGCTTTCTTTTTATTTGATTTTGCCCGCATTTTTAGTGCGGTACGACGAAGTGAAACGTCTAATATCTCATCAGCCGTGGGAACAGTAGGGATCTTTTCAAAAAGTGTCATATTTCATTCACAATGCACAATTCACAATTATTGTTCCACCCTCTCCTGATTCCATCCACTACTTCACCGGGACAGGGTAAAATAAAATTGACAATTCATAGTGCACAATTGTTTGATGTGTGAATTGTCAATTGATGTATATGATCTGTAAAGAAGAACATATAATCCCGCATGGCATAGTGATACAATATGGATCTCTCTCTCATTCAAAAAGACATTCTGATAACACTCATAACGCTTTATGAGCAGAAGTCTATCCCAGTAAAAGGAGAGGAAATAGCAGAAATAATTCGAAGAAATCCGGGAACAGTTCGAAATCAGATGCAAGCTCTCAGAGCATCAGGATTCGTTGATGGAATTCCTGGGCCCAGAGGAGGGTATCATCCAACAACTGCTGCATTTAATCTTTTAAACATCGCAGAAGGGGGAGGAGATATCGTAGTTCCGATATCATGCAATGGAAAACGTCTTTCAAATATTCGCGTGCTTGAAGTTTCATTTACGACTTTGTCATATGCAGATGTCTGTCATGGAGTAATCCGGATATCAGGAAGTGTACGCGAGTTTGCAGCAGGAGATTTCATCACCATCGGACCTACACCAGTCAATAAACTGATGATCTCAGGAGAGGTTTTTGGGAAGGATGAGAGTCAAAAAACACTTATTATATCTATTATCGACATGACTTCTGTTCCAAAAAAACCTGCTCATAGTGTTATGAG
>WRER01000245.1 GCA_009779205.1 Methanobacteriota archaeon
ATATGCACGAAAGATCCATGGGCATGTGCTTGTTCGATCCCGTCTTATCACAGAGAACCTGAACACAGCAGGACTTACCTACTTTCGGCAGGAGTTTCGGGCATTTGGGGGAGTCTCACGGGTACTATTCACAGTCAAAGCACGCCGTGAACAGATTCCGGTATCAAATCAGAGCAGTGGAGACGTTCGTGTAATTGTTGAAGGAAAACGCCTCGATCGAATTACATTCACGCCGATCACAAAAAAACCAGGATTCGTCATCGTTGGTATCGATCCCGGAACAACTCTTGGCATTGCCATTCTGGATCTAAGCGGAACATTGCTTACTCTGCATTCATCTCGCCAAATGGGGCTTTCTGATGCAATTGCATACATCACTTCTGTTGGAAGACCTATTGTGATAGCATCAGACGTGCATCCAATGCCATTTTCCGTAGAAAAAATCAGGCGTTCATTTAATGCAGTGGCATACACTCCAAACCATGATCTCAGCGTTGAAGCGAAGTATGCACTTACGAAAGAAGATGTATATACCAATGATCATGAGCGAGATGCATTATCAGCTGCACGGGCTGCCTATCAGTTCTGGAACCATCGATTCGCTGGCATCACACGGAGAGTTCCGGAAGGAACAGACCTTGACAATGTCTATGCAGGCATTATCAGAGGTTTGTCAGTAGAACAGATTCTTCATGGAGAAAAATCAAACAAATCGCCTGTTCCACAGGATGATTCGCAAAAAACGGGAATAGACTCCATAGATGGAGAACCGGAAGCATCCAGAGAGCTGATCGAACGAATACGAATCCTTGAAGGAGTAACAAAAGATCTTCGAATACATATCCAAAATGCACAAGAAGAAGCTTTGCGAAAAGAGAAAGAAGTTTCAAAACTCACAGAGCAACTCAAAGCCATGCACGACTCCCGCCATCTCACTCTCCAACGCGATTTAGAGATAAACAAAAGAGATGCAATTATCAAAAGCCTCAAAAAGCGACTTAGAAACGAAGAACGAAACAATAAAAAACTCTACAAGCGGCTCAAACGGCTCTTAACACCATCAGAAGAGGATACATCATATATCAGGTGTGGTGTGATCTCTGATCTTTCAAAAGAACTCGTAAAACAATACTTGGAGAGCCCTGGATGGGAAGATGGACTTGACAATAGAATAGTATACATCCATACAATCGCATCATGGAGCCGGGTTGTCATTACCGAACTTCAGGAAATGGGGGTATCTGTGCTGGTATATGGAGGAAGTACCAAAATAGACCCCAGACTCCTTGACGTATGTTGTGACCTTTCATTGCCACTCATAAAATGTGCTGAATTTCCAGAACTGCGGATAAAAATAGAAATTGGACATGGAAAACTTCGTGAAAATGTTCTTGCAACAGCTCTTCGTGAATGGGAAAAAATAGAACAACACTATCATGCAATCAAGAAAAGTCAGGAAATTGAGGATCTATTTACCTCTTATAAAGCAGAGCGGGAACTTGAAGTGCGAAAGATGAAATGAACACAACCTTCCTCCGCCGTGCCTGCCTCTGGCAGGCAGGAACAGGAAAATGAAAAAAGTGAAAGGGTTATCTTATCTGTTTGACGAGAAGTATCTTTTGCTTTCTGACATGTGATGCAAAAATGCCTCCCTGTCCGATTCTCTGAGTTCACAGAGTGAATTTTTCAAATGTGCGAAGGAATGCGCATTATATGGATTTTCAGTTTGTATCGTATAATACAAGTCAGCATTGTCGTGTGCGACATCAATGCTCAGTTCTGATTGCTTTCCAAATGTAGTGGAAGATACTGAAGAAAGCACATCGAAGGGTATGCCGCTTTTCATCAGAGTGGCATTGAATACTATGTTTAAGGCATGGCTCAAGCCGAGAACATAAGCCATCAGCTCGTCATGCTCTGTCACATCCATTCTTGTAATATTCGCTCCTTCAAATAATTTTTCAGCCTCAGCAACGGCGGAAATGTTTCCGCAGTCGCATAGTATCACATTTTTTCCGATGATACCGTTCGCTCCAGAGCCAAACATAGGGTGCACAGAACATATCTTTATGCCTTCTTTAGCCAGATTTTGAAATAATTCGAAAAAAGGATCTTTTATCGATGCTATATCAAATATGAGAGCTTTCGTTTTGGAAGAGATAATTTCGCCTGCAATATCAGCGATCGTTTCAATGGGGGATGAAATCACGATCACATCTGCCTTACATGACGCTTCTGCTAAATTCACCTCATTGTGATATTTTTCATCCTCTTTCACATCAAATATTCCTACATCATGGCCTCTGGAAGAAAAATAGTCACACATCCACCTTCCCATGTTCCCTGCCCCTCCGACGACAAGGATCTTTTGTTGACCGGAAGGTCTTGGAATCCTAGCCTGTATCTCGACTGATTCTTTTATCAGAATTTTCGCTATTTCGCTCAGGGATTTCTCGCTGATTCCAGTTTCAGCCGCCTTGGATACATATCTTTCTATAACGACTTTTTCGACCTCTGGAACCCTGAGAGGAAGCATATTTGAAGCTTTTAACGTACCCATGGAAGCTGCAGCAACAC
>WRER01000246.1 GCA_009779205.1 Methanobacteriota archaeon
CCGGTGAAGCGATTGCCACAATTGTTCGTGTGATCTTAGGCAATGAGAATAGAATTCTCACTCTGTCTGCCTATGTCGATCAAGAGATAAACGGAATAGGGGGGGTATGCATCGGTGTTCCTGTACGTATTAATAAATCGGGTGTTCATCCTGTTGCAATTCATATCGAAGAAAAAGAAGCAATAGCATTTCAAGCATCCGTTGCACGGGTAAAGAAAGCAACTGAAGAGGTAATGATGATGCTGAAAGAAAAGGAGAATGTATAGATTGTGTTACTGTGTTATAATCCCATGGTAATGCTGTTATATGCTTTATTGATAACAACGCCACCTTTTTCCCGCGCAGGAGCTCCGTGGCCACAGTACACTCCATCAATGCGGAGATCTTTCAGCTTCTCAATGGACGCAACGAGTGCATCTCGATCCCCGGTTGGCAGATCGTAACGACCATACCCACCATCACCAAAAACAGTATCCCCACTAATTAAACCCCTTGAGACTTCATCATACAGACAGATACTGCCGATTGTATGCCCGGGAGTGTAAATAACCTCCAGATTATCGATAACATCTCCATCTTTTATAATGCGTGTCGGTGGAATTCCTGGTGCATGTGCTCCAAAATTTCTTGCACAACTGACAATATCATCAGTAAGGCCCAAAGCATCTGCTTCGTGGATCAGCACCTCAGCTCCTGTCATGCGCACGGCTTCGCTGAGATATACCATGTGATCATAATGGCGATGCGTGAGTATAATGTATTTTATGGCTCTTTTATGATGTTCTATCGCCATAGGGGTCGTACCTGCATCGACAAGCACTCCATTAACAACATAAGAGTTTGCATATTGTCCATGACCTGGGAGCAGTCTGATTGGCATCCATATCTGTTTCACGGTGTAGAATATAGGAGTTACGCAAAATTGTATGTTTGTCAATTACAATATCTTAGTAATTTGATTTGGTAAAGTGTTTTATGTTTGCAAACATTTAAACAATATTGGTTTTTGCAGAACTCCTGTATGACGTACGTACCAATGCACAATTTTTTTATTCAAATCAAAATCCAATTGTGCATTGTGAATTGTAACTTGTAAATTAAGGGACACCCAATAATCTAATATGGGTACCGTAATTAGCACGTGTCAAACAAAGCTTCCACCTCATCTTCTTGACACTGCACATGCAGAACGCATGACGCCTGAACGTCTTGCTGCCAGAATTGCTGCAGGGACTGTCGTTGTGCCACAAAATATTCTGCGAAGAGATACTTCTCATATTACCCCACCTGCTATCGGAGAAGGATGTCGGATTAAAGTAAATGTTAATATAGGCACATCAGCAAGCAGATGTGATCCCGATTTTGAGTATCAAAAGGCTTGCGCTGCACTCGATAATGGCGCAGACGCTATTATGGATCTCTCAACAGCAGGTGATTTGAAATCAATTCGTGCTTCTGTTCGCTCTCTCGATACTACGCTTGGAACTGTTCCTATTTATGAAGCTGTTCGAAGAGCTGGAAATATTGCAGATCTTGACGCAGATCTGTTGTTCTCAGTCATTCGAGAACATTGTAAGGAAGGAGTAGATTTTCTGACGTTGCATTGCGGGGTAAATCTTGAAGTGCTCGAGAGCCTTCGCTCTGATCCAAGAACAATGGGAGTTGTCTCAAGAGGAGGGGTGTTTCATACAGCTCTCATGATAACAACCGGTCTTGAAAATCCTCTTTGGAGTGAATTTGACTACCTCTTGGAGATACTTGCCGAATATGAGGTTACACTCAGTCTTGGAGACGGAATGCGTCCGGGATGTCATGACGATGCAACCCGCCATGCCAAAACCGTTGAATATCTGAATCTCGGAAGACTTGCAGGCCGATCTCTTGAAGCCGGCGTTCAGAGAATGATAGAGGGGCCTGGTCATATTCCCCCTGACCAAGTCGGATACAATGTCTCTATGATGAAAGAACTGAGTCGAAATGCTCCGCTGTACCTGCTTGGTCCGCTGGTAACCGATATCGGCGCGGGATATGATCACGTTGTTGGAGCTATTGGTGCTGTTATGGCATGTGCACATGGAGCAGACTTTTTGTGCATGGTCTCACCTTCTGAGCACCTCGCACTCCCTGATATCACCGATATTATCGAGGGCACCCGTGTTTTCGCGCTTGCAGCTCATATTGGAGATCTGTACCGCAATCTGCCTGATGCAAAGGAAAGAGAAATGGAGATGGGACTTGCACGCAGCACACTGGACTGGGAACGACAATTTTCCTGTGCATTATTTCCAGAGATTGCACGTTCTATTCATTCACGTGATGATGCTGAAGATACCTGCTCAATGTGTGGAGATCTGTGTGCAATCAAAATGCTGCAAAAGGTGCTCTAATGAACATCCAAACCCTGAAAACGCTTCCAAAGCATGAAATTCACCTTTCTCTATTGATTATTGTTCTTGCATGGGGAGGGCTCGCTCTCGCAGTACTGCTTCAGTATGCAGGGATTATATCAGATGCAGCTCATCATCCCTGGGGGTGTGTTTTTGCATCATTCGTCCTTGGATATCTTGCATATA
>WRER01000247.1 GCA_009779205.1 Methanobacteriota archaeon
CCACAGACGAGAAGATAGTGCTACGCACAAAGATTATCGTGGGAAATATATCCGCACGCAGTTCTCACAGAACACCCAGACACAACCTACAATAAATGCAAAGGTCATCCCTGCAAGTAGAGCAACAGCTCCCATGCAGACAATAAGTGCAATATTACTTTTTTCAGAATCTGAAAATCCACGCCGTATCAGTTCTACAGAAACAACAACAAGGAGAGCAGCAAGAATACCAAATGGCAAAAAATTAAAAATTGCTTCTGATGACAAAAACAAAGCAAATACGATCAGAATCACACCTCCAATCACCATAGAAACACCTGTTCGCGCACCGAAACGATAATGAGCTGCGACCCCTCCTGCACCATGGCACATTGGAAATCCGCCAAGTATCGACGATGAAACACTCATCAACCCAACAGAACAAGCCAAAGAATTCGGAGAAACTGAGCGTTTGTACAGATCAGACACCAGTAAAGCCGTTGCAAGTACCGAATTTGTGATAGTTAATGGCAACTGTGATGAAAGACCGGGAATAATTGCCGCAGTCCATGCTGAAGCTGGAATAGAATATAAATCAGGGTGAAGCAATGGAGGAAGTTGAATCAAAGCAGCATCGGCCCCAGAAACGATCCACCCCATAACAAGCGCAAATCCGCATGCAATAGCAATGAGAAGCAGAGCGGAAAAATCAGGAATATTCCTCCATTTTGCAAAAGCTCCACACAATATAACAAGAGCGAGAGCCCCTCCAAAAAACCAGGGATCTGAAACACCATAGGACAGTACCGCGGTTTTTAACAAAATCAGACCCAATGCAAGCTGGATACCGCGAACAATGACCTGTGGAATCAAATGAGAAATCCACTGCATCCCTCCAGTCACTCCAAGAAGCAACATCACAGCACCGACAATGATCCCAGATGTTACAATATCCACACTCGAAAGTTCATATCCAATTGCAAGAGCACCAATCGCTTTCAGCGGCTCCACAGAAAGTGGCACACCATACCAGACTCCAATCAGAATATACCAGACCCCACACACAAGCAACATAGTGCCAAGATGCAAGCCAGTTGCAAGTGATACACCCGCCATAATAGGAAAAATGATACCAAAGTTCGCAACAGACCCAGAAAACTCATTGAGCCATCGAATTGACGTCACAGCTAGTACCACTACATATATGAATCAAGTCTCATATAATGGACTGCATGAGAAGGAATACGCACAAAAACCTGAGATCCAATGGAGAGAGCAAGATTTGCAACCTCACTCCATCGAAGTTGAGCAGTAAGCATAGTTCCACCAAGATCAAGAACAACATGTGTCAGCAATCCATATGCTGCTATGTCAGTAATATATCCTGAAAATACATTGTCTGGATGTGTGGTTCCTTTCTCATTCAGCACATAGATCTCAACCTCTTCAGGTCGAACAGACACTGCCCCCGTCTCTCCTGCACGAGGAACCTGCGAGTGGGTGTGATGAGGAGGATGTTTGTTCCTTCCCCCCTTCAACGTACCAAAATCAGTTTTGATTAAAATAAAGTCATCTTCGCGTCTTGTAATGACACCAGTAAAAATATTTGAAATTCCGATAAATTTTGCGACTTCAACTGATACAGGCCAGTTAAAAACTTCTCTTGGAGTCCCAGTCTGAATAAAAGTCCCATTCATCATAGCACCAATCCGATCGCAGAGACGTTGACCTTGATACAGATCATGCGTTGACAACATAACAGTATGACCCTCTTTGTGATAGGAGGCAATCAGTGACTCAATCACCTGCACAGAGATAGGATCAAGATTTGCAGTAGGCTCATCTAACAGTAATATATCAGGTTCTGTCACCAGAATGCGGGCAAGAGCCACACGTTGTATCTCTCCACCAGACAATGTAAGAGCTCTTCTATCCTCATACCCCAAAAGACCGATCTGTTCAAGCATGGCAGATATTCGTTCTTGAATTGTATCCTTTCGAAATCCACGAAACTTGAGACCTATTGCAATATTCTCATATACAGACTCTTTAAAGGCTACAGGCTGCTGAAACACCATTCCCAGTTTTCGTTTTATCTCAAGAGGTGCATGACTCGAAGCAACGATCCCATCAATACGAATCTCTCCAGATGATGGAGTATCAAGCATCGCGATGAGGCGGAGAAGTGTCGATTTACCTTGTCCAGAAGGACCAATAATTGTAAAACACTCACCATCAGGAATTGTCTCTGTAATCCCAGATAACACATTCTTCTCAGAAAACGATTTTGCCACATTATCGATCTCAATCATCGCTGCTGCACCAGCCCCATAGCAATATTCACAATAAGTGCAATTCCAAGCAGGATGAAACCAAGTGCAAGAGACATATCGATATCCCCCATCGAGGTATTCAATGAGATAGATGTAGTCAGAACTCTGGTGTGTCCACGAATATTTCCACCAATCATAATTGCAGCTCCCACCTCAGAGATCGCTCTGGAAAATCCAACAATGACTGCAGCCATAATGGCAAACCTGGCCTCACGAAGATGACTAAAGAGAAATTGACGGCTGGTAGAACCAAGTACAGC
>WRER01000248.1 GCA_009779205.1 Methanobacteriota archaeon
CTCGTTTTCAACAAAAACCATGCATTTGCTTCGATATATATAACTATCCAGTCGCGTCGAAGAAATGAGATTAACCACGAAAAGCACAAAAGAGTAGGTTGAGCCCTCAGGTTTATTTTCGTGGTTTAAAGATGTAGATGAGACTATGTACTCGTGACATATTGCTCGAACATGAACAACTTATCAATTAACATTGCAAAGATCCTAAAAAGTTTAAATTTTTGCACAATTTCCCAGTATTCCGACTGTTCAGAGCAGACACGCCAAATAGCACCCGCATTTCGAAGATTTTTTAACTCACATGCGATAGTACGAGCTGAAATTCACCTCAACCTGCGTTGGAAAATTCATACTTTGCCAAATCACGACCTTTAAAACTTCTAATTATTGATCGTCATAGCAGACGTACGTTCGTGCAATAAAATCATGAAACCCTTGTCTTTTTTTCGTGTAGAGAATGCAGAAAAATCCAATGCCAAACACGAGCAATGATATTATCTTCGTAAAATGACGAAGTGTTGCACGGGTGAACGTGATCCGCTGCATTGATCTGTCAGTTACAAGAATCCCTGCAACCATCTTTCCAAGCGTTGCTTGATTTCGTGATGATTCAAGAAGAGCGTAGTACAGCCATGGCACAAGGATACATGTCACAAGAAAAGCAGTCACAACTGGTGTTGGAATGCCAGATGTAACATGTACTCCTGCATCTGTGATAATGGGTTCATTGTGGATCATTTGCAATGTCAGACGCAATGCTTCTCCAAATCTCAGATATGCACCAAGGGCAAGGCAGATGAAAAAGATGATAAGAAGATCAATCACACCAGCACCACATCGAATAAGAAACGAAGCATACTGATTTTCTTGTGTATGGGCGAAAGAGGCAGTCATATCCAGTAGAGCTTGTTTGAAATATACAGGTAAGAACTCTCGTATTTGAGCTATTTTGAGGGAGGCATCTATTATGTTAATAAGAGCTATGCAAAACTACAGGTTTGTAAATCACAATCATCACGTTTTTGCTCTCATGGTATCCGCATATACGGTATGTCAACGTACCCCAAACCATGTCTATTATGATCATTCATATTAAAATGGACCACGAAAAACACGAAAGATCTGATGCGAAGGTCTTACAAATAACCCGCATGGTACATTTTCGTGCCTTTCATGGTTAGAAAATTTTGTTTCCACCCTTTGTGCTCGCTGTAGTATTATCTTGATGAGATTGGACAGACGGCAAGAAGGCGTGAATAATTACGTTGTCAGATAGTAAGCCAAATAAGGAAAAAGTGCTGGCGCTGGCACGACAGGGTGCTGTATTAGAAAAAGCGGAGGATTTACTCAAAGAACCTTATGTATTTGAGTTTATCAGTGTGCGTGAAAAAAGACCCATGCTGGAAAAAAAAAGCTACAAATAAAAACTATTCTCCCCTAATAGTACTTTCAGGTTTAATGTTACATAGAAAATTTGAATGTAAAAGCATAAAGGTGAAATTGCTCGTTACTATCATCTGCATGCTTATTATTACAGGAGTTGTGCTTACGGTCATTTCTGCTTTAATGGCAACAAGCGCTCTTGAAGAAGCAGCTATTGATTCAATACAAATTGCTGGGGCAGGTACTGCAAAGAAAGTAACACTTCTCAATGCTGCCGGAATGGATATGATAACATCGATAGCTCATGACCAACGGATTACCCAAGGAATGGAACAATGGAATGCTGGCACGCTCAGTCCTGAAGAACAAATTGAAATTTCATTTCTTTTCGCAGAGGAGCTCGGGTCAATGCATAACATTTTCGATCGATTAAATGTATTAGATCTGGATGGAACGTGCGTACTTACAAATAATCCATCAAACGTTGGGAGAGATTATTCAGGAGAAGAGTTCTTTAGGAACCAGAAAGATGGATCCTATACCGCAAATCCACACCAAGGAGTTGACGGCAATCGGCGTTTCACGTATGTAATAAAAGTATATGACATAAATGGCGAACAAACAGGGCTTGCCATGCTTGCTCTTTCGCTTTCAGATATTGAAAGTCTTTTATTTTCACGCGAAGGACTCAGTGACGATGCTGAGATCTTCCTCGTCGACTCAGATGGAACAATCATTTCTGGCATTAATGGTGATTATTCATCATTTTTAAAAGATAAATTTGACTTAGGCATCTTCCCCTCTGGTACTACCACCGTTCGAGGTCAGGGATATCATGGCAATGATGCTCATATCGATAAAACTCCGGTTGATAATACAGACTGGTTTGTTATTGTAACCGAATCTGTTGCTTCCGTCAATAAACAAATCATGAACCTCGTCATGATGATGGTTACTTCCCTGATTATCGTTATTGCTGCTGGATCTCTTGCAACAATCTTTATTGCAAACAGCTTTGCCCGTCCAATTCAGGCTTTAACAAAGACCTCCCATGAGATTGCTCTTGGAAATACCAATGTACTGGTTGAACATACTGGTGCTGATGAGATTGGGGAGCTTGCTAATTCGTTTAGACAAATGATTGCAAATATAAAAGAAGATGAGAACGCAGCCACTCGA
>WRER01000249.1 GCA_009779205.1 Methanobacteriota archaeon
TCTACATCTCTGTACCGCAGCAGCAGCTCATCAAGATGACGAAGAGCCGAGCGCCCGACACGTCCCATGTGTGATACTTCCCGTCGGAGCTCTTTTTCTGCACAAGACAGACAAATTTCTTCCAGGTCTCCGATTTTTACCCGATTTTCATCGGTAATCCATGTTAGAACATCGTCCATCAGACAGAATCTGCACAATGAGACAATGATGTACCTGATCTGAAGATCTGCTAAAAAAGATTCAAATGCCTGATCACGACAGACGAGACTCACCTGATAGCGGCGAAGGTGGTTAATAAGCTCTTTTGAAGCTGCATTTTTGTAACCCTGTGACGATCCATATCTGATCCGATAATGTGTCGGGCGATACCCTTGCTGTGTCTTTTCCATATCAACAAGAACAACCGCACGCACTGACTTTTCATCAAAAAAGAGAATGCGGTAATATCGCTTTGTCGGTTGAACAATGGCTCTCATCATTTATGAGACGGTGAGATCAAAGATCTCGTAGCTGAGACGTGCATTTTCAGCACGCTTTAAAAAATCAGTAAATACGTCATCAGTAAGTACGATTACCGGATTAAGTCCGTGAAACGCTGCTTCAATCACGCCTTCCTGGGAACCATAATACAAGTCCGGCACACGATCGATGTTGCCGAGTGCAACACTTGCCTCAATCCCGACTGCTGCAACAATGTCTCCTGCCTCAACAACTGTTCGCAGTACGTCATATTTGATATTGCGCGAACCTCCCCTTTGAATTCGTGGGATCTTGCAGACGCGAATTGAACCTTCTGAGTGAGTGATAATGCCTGACAGGCGTGTTATGCCGACATCATTTTTTGCGCGAGTATCTGAAATGACAATTCCCATAGCAGATTGTTCTGCTTTTCCTGCGTACAGGAGTCCATCTTTCATGTATACCCCGGCGGCATCTCCTTGCCGCAGGTTTTCGGCAGCAAGGGCTGTCCAGATTGTAACCTGATGGATAACATCCTGTCTGATATGGCGGGCATATCCTTCAAGCTGTTCAGCATTGGCTAAAAGCCACTCCACACCTTCCCTTGTCAGTTCGTACCTCCCTCTTCCTGCTGCGACAATATACTTCTCTTCGAAGAGATCCTGCACATACCCTGATATCGATTGAGGAGTTACACCAAGCAGCTCTGCAATCTCACGCTGGCGTATTGCGGGCTGATGTTTTGCAATCTCCACCATTATCTGAAAGCGAGAAACATCCTGCTTATTGCGAAGGACTGTATATCCTGGATCTGCTTTTTGTGTGCTTTGATCATTGGTGATAGCAGCAGATCCACGCAGGTTTTCTGTTTTTCTATCTGATGGCTCCATCTTTGTTTTTTCAGATGATTTATTACGTATTTTGTCACTTTTCAAGGCGCACCAATCCCTGCCCTTTCACATCAAGATGAGGGATACGTTTTGATAGGCTTTTAATATATGTCTGTGAAACACCTACCTTTCGTGCAAGATCTCCAATAGAACCAGAGGAATGATCTAACTCTTCTTCAAGTTTCTGCGCTCTCTCACGAAGTTCTTCGTCATTTGATGTCGAGATGTATAGTATATCTGCAAGATCTGCAAAGTTACACTGAATGTTTGAGCGAAATCGCGTATATGTTGCCCGGTATTCTTTCTCTGATTTTTGTCCAGGAGTAGGCATTCGCCATTGTTCATCGATAAGACTGCCTTTTCGCAGGAATAGCAGGCATTCTTCAACATCTTTTTCGCTGTTTTTTTCGGCCAGTTCAGCTTGTGTCATCCAGTTAAGACTAAGAGAATCAAAGATTTTTTTATATGCTGTATTATTAAAAATAACAAGAAGAGGAACAAGCTCGACAGGATCGTTTACAACTTTTATCTGCCCCAACACGATTCAAAACCCCTATGTACTTTGGGTTTCAGCTAGAATAAAGGTGCCTGATTACAGTGCACAATTTTGTGAATTATATAGAGAGGAATTGAGATCAAAGTGGTTGCTGTAAACATTGTAATTTCAGGAATTGTGCAGGGAGTTGGGTTTCGTCCGTTTGTGTATGCAATGGCACAAAAGTATGGCGTGCATGGAACGGTGCGAAACGTTGGATCAACGGTAGTGATTGATGCGTATATTCATTCCAATGAGAGCGCGCGTGCAGATGAGGAGGTGCTGCATCGATTTATTGAAGATGTTTCAAAAGGAACTGTTCATTCTGTTGTTGATTCTGTAACAGTGAATCTGGTGGAAGAGGATGAAATATCTGCTTTGTATCCAGACTCGTTTTCGATTTCTGCAAGCAGTTTGGGAGTTGGTGCACGTTCCGGGTTTATTCCTCCTGATATTGCAACCTGTCCCGCCTGCCTTGCAGATATTGATGGAAATACCCGTTATGCCGGCTACTTTGCAACGTCATGCGTTGATTGCGGGCCGAGATATTCTGTGATCTCTGGTATGCCTTATGATCGAGTGCAAACCTCTATGAATTCATTTCCGCTTTGCGCGATGTGTGATGCAGAA
>WRER01000250.1 GCA_009779205.1 Methanobacteriota archaeon
GTGCAAAGAGTCAGATTCATCTGGTGTATGATAGGAGCGAGCTATCTCATGCAGCAAAAGGTGGCGTTGGAGTGCTACATTGGTGTGGATCGAAAGAGTGCTGCGAGGAGATAGAAACTGAGTCTGAAGCAGTTTTGCTTGGTGGAGATCTTCGGGGTTCGCTTATCAACATGGATCAGGGTAATGGAGCTTGTATTATCTGTGGAAGAACAGGCACAGCCAGTTTGCTTGGAAGATCATACTGAAAAGAATGTACCGCGCTTTACTTTCACATAGTTAATTGTTGGGGTAAATAAGGTAAGGAAATAATCGTCAACATTGTATCAATCATGTATGTTTACATAGCATATAGTACAATATATTATCGGAAGTTCGTATACAATCTGTAACAAAGCGATAAAGGAAAGGAAATGACGCCAGAAAACGATATCAACCGTGTATCACATGATGAATTGATAGCAGAGATAGCAGATTTGAAAAAACAGTTGAACGTTGCTTTAGAGGAGATAAAAACAGGAGAACAGGCCAGATTACATCCTGATCACTATTCTGATGGTTTAAAAGAACTTGTCTTTGCTGTTAATAATGCACTAGATGCCGTTTCAGAGCAACAAGGCGAGAAAACTCGTTTCTATCTGAATATTCTCAATTCACTACCTACTCCATTATCTGTGACCGATCTGAATGAAAACTGGACCTTTGTAAACAAAAAAACTGAAGAGATGATCAATGTCAAGCGTGCCGATGTACTTGGGATGCATTGCAGTAATTGGGGGGCAAATATCTGCAATACAGAACAATGTGGAATCAAGGTACTAAGACGTGGCGAAACTGAATCTATATTTGAGCATGAACGCGGTTATTTTAAAACACTTGTTTCATACCTCCGGGATCCAAATGGCAATGTAATCGGACATGTTGAGGCAGTAGTTGATGTAACAGAACTGGTATGGATTACTGACTATATGAAAAGTGCAACTGCTGCTCTTGTAAGCAATCTTGATCAGGTTGCCAATGGAATTTTCGCTCTTGGTTCCCCTCTTCCCGTTCTGTATCATAAGAATCCTGTTTTACAGATCGTACACAACGAGTTTGAAGACATTTTTGGTTATCTAGACAAAGTCACAGGTACAATTCGTGAGATCTTATCCGATGTCCAGGAAATGACAATAGCAATGCATGAAGGCAGATTTGATCGCCGTTCAGATACGACTAAGTATAAAGGAGAATTTGAACAGGTTGCTGAACAATTGAATGAGATGCTAAATACCATATTTAAGCCTGTACATGATACAATCCGAGTATGTGGAGCTTACGCTGCAGGCGATTTTACTGTACGAACTAATCCAGATGGCGTGGCTGAAGGAGAATGGAGGGATTATAAAACATCTGTTGACAAGATAGGTATCAATGTCAGTCATCAACTCCAGACAATTGCTAAGCAAATGGATGAGCTTTCATCTCTCACGGAAAATGCTCATGAAAGCATGAAAGTGGGAATGAAAGGGACTGAAGAGATGCTGGAGGTAGCTGAGTATATCAGTAAAAGTTCTTCAGAAGGGAGTCAAAATATCGCCCGGGTTGTACGAGTGATGGAAGATCTCAGCCTCTCCGTTGGAGAGACAGCAACGCGTTCTCAACGAGTCTCGAGTGATGCCTCACAGGCAAATGAATATGCAGCAGTAGGAATGGAGCAAACTGAAAAGAGTGGGCTCGTTATGGAGGGTATTACCGATTCAACGCGGGTGCTCGAAGTTCTGATAAAAGATATCAATGTGCAAATGGCTGAGATTGGAAAGATTGTGCAGCTCATTAGTGATATTTCAAATCAAACGAATTTGCTTGCATTAAATGCTGCAATTGAAGCTGCACGAGCTGGAGACGCGGGGCGTGGTTTTGCTGTTGTTGCAAGTGAGGTGAAAGCACTTGCACAGGATTCACGCCGCTCTGCTGAGAATATTACGGACATGATCTCTTCCCTCCAAGAAAAAGCAAAAAAAGCGGATCAAGCAACAAATCAGGCAAGTGCAGTAGTGCAACAAGGAAAGGTAGCAGTAGACGAAAATCTATCAATGCTCAATAAAATTGTCACATCTGTTGGTGATATTAATCACAATGCTATGGATGTCGCATCTTTTGTAGAGGAACAGACTGCAGCAGTCCAGGAAGCCACTATCAGTATTGCATCAGTTGCTGATAAAATTGAAGACACAGATAACCACGTAGGAAAAATATCAACTGCTGCACAAGAAACAGAAGCTGCAATCACGAAGATTGGAGAGATTTTTGATGAAGTACATTTCATTACAAAAGAGATCAATGGAAGAATTGCTCAGTTCCAGTTAGGGGATGTAGATGAATAAATATCACACTTCCAAAGTGTACCTATTAACCCCTTTTTATTGACAGATTTGTTTCTATACCCCCATTTTGAAATATTACAAATTTTTGTATAATTTCGTCGAATGTAACAATTTCAATAGAATGCTATGCATTAGTGTGAGAAAGTTA
>WRER01000251.1 GCA_009779205.1 Methanobacteriota archaeon
GGCCAAGCAGATACAAATACAAATACAAATGCAACACAGAAAAGAAAGAAAGAGACAGATTCACAGCTATTTAAAGACAATGTACTTGCTGCCTGCGTAGCTCAGGGGATTGCATTTCACCATGCCGGACTCAAACGGGAAGAACGCAGTTTAATTGAGGAAGGATTTAGAAAGGGGTACATATCAGTCATTGCAGCTACCCCTACGCTTGCAGCAGGACTTAACCTTCCGGCCAGGCGAGTTGTTATTAGAGATTACATGCGATTCACAGCGGATCAGGGAATGGTTCCAATACCAGTTATGGAGTA
Organism: Methanobacteriota archaeon; assembly: GCA_009779205.1. Taxonomy (GTDB): domain Archaea; phylum Halobacteriota; class Methanomicrobia; order Methanomicrobiales; family Methanospirillaceae; genus Methanofilum. Next base: position 309 of record WRER01000251.1, read on the forward strand.
CCATCAGATGGCAGGGCGGGCAGGACGCCCACATCTTGATCCATATGGAGAGGCTGTGCTTATTGCAAAAGATCAACAGATGGTGCCTGAGCTCATTGACTATTTTATCGATGCCACTCCTGAACATGTCACAAGCCAATGTACTGATGAAAACAGTATTGCAGCCCATATACTTTCCCTCATTACAAGCGAATTTGCACCAACGGCTGAGTCTTTAACCAGATTTATGGAAAAGACATTTTACGCATACCAACACCCAAAATCAAGGACGATGGAAAATGTAGTCAGAGAGGTCATCGAAGCACTTGAACAGATTGGAATGATTAGTATCGACGGAGAGATTGGGAAAGAAGATCTGCGCCCTACCTCACTTGGAATGCTTACCACACAACTTTATATTGATCCAATGAGTGCACGAATTATCATTGATAATCTCACAGGAGTGACAAAGGTAACACCAGTCTCCATTTTCCATCTCATTGGATGCACATCAGATATGCAAAAGCTCTATCTGAAGTCAAAAGATCATCAGATGCTTGATAATTTCATATATCAACGCAAAGATGAGCTCCTCTGTACTATGCCAAGCGACGAAGAAGGAGCAGAGATCTGGTTTCGTGCTCTGAAAACAGCATTGGTTCTGGATGACTGGATCAGTGAGCTGTCTGAAGATCGCATCGAAGAGCGGTTTGGTGTGGGTGCGGGAGATATTTACAATATTGTAGAAAGCGCCAAATGGCTTTTGTATGCTTCAAGCAGACTTTCCTCGATGGAGATTCCAGCTGCATATAATGCTATCTCAACTGTGATGCTTCGAACACAGTATGGTGTAAAGCAAGAACTCTTACCTCTTGTAAAGCTTCGTGACATTGGGCGTATCAGAGCGAGAAGGATGTACAATGCTGGTATGAAAGATGATGCATCCATTCTTGCAGCCGGGCGCTCACGCCTGACTCAGATTATTGGTGCAACGCTTGCAGAGAGAGTGATATTGGAAGTTGCAAAGCGTTCAAATACACATATCATTTCTGATGGTGGAGAAGATAGTGGTGGGCAACATCACCTGAATAGAATAATCGATCTTCCGGGCATTGGGCCTAAGAAGGCAGAGATGCTGCAAGCAGCCGGGTTTGAAACAGTAGAGAGTATCAAACAGGCCAAACAAGAGAATATATCAGCAATTATTGGAGCAGCTGCCGCGAAAAAGATCTTTTCAGCCCTTACAAATGATATGACTGCTTCACTCGATGGAGATAAGCAGAATACAAAAAAAGAAACCCATCAAAGTTCGTTATTCTAAGTATAAGCCATCTCTGAATTCCATGACAGAAAAACAAAACGAAACTGAGAAATATCCACCATATACTGTCACACCATGTTCAGTATGTATCAAGGATGTACCACTGTTTTTGAATACACTTGCAACTATTGGATTGAAAATGCACTATCATATTGTACTTCTTCGGAAATACTACATTGCTGGTCCACGTCACATAGAAACAGCGATCAAACATGCTGTTCGTTCATTTCACACAAAGCCCATAGCGAAAACGCTTGAGATCGAGATACTTCTCTTTATTGCTGCAACGAGACAGACAGGGCGAATCAGCCTATTTGGAGTACAAGAAGGAAAAAATGATTGTTATATCTGCCTTATTCCGCGAATAACTGAAAAGCAGGTCGAACCATGGAATCTATTACAAGAGGCAGGTATCAATCTTGTCATTGACACAAGCATGAATCCAGACTGTGCCGAGATTTCAAATGATATAAACAATACTCGCTTCTTATTTTTCATGGATCAGTACGATATCACATCAGAAGAACTGACAGTTATTGGCGAAAACAGACTGGAAGATCTCGTTTGCGAAAGAGTGGCACTTTTATCTATTGAAAAATAGTAATACTATATCGAAGGCCCGGATGAATGAGATGCACGTTGATGAAAACAGGTGAATATAGTATGGTTGCCGCAATAGAATTATTCTGCGTGAAAACAAAATAACTAAGTGAATATGTCAACCGCAGTAACTTTTGACAGTGCTGGAACACTTCTTCATACCATCCGGGTTGCGTATAATATCTGCACTGATGCACTTCTTGCAGATGTTGAAACAACACTTCTTACATATGATGATCCGGATCGTGTGTTATGCGTACTGTATATGCAGATTGATCAGCTGATGGCTGCCTCTCCATCAAC
>WRER01000252.1 GCA_009779205.1 Methanobacteriota archaeon
AAAGCTCACAAGCTGATTACCCAAGGGTTAGTTGCCGAAGCAGGCACGTTTCGCAGTGGTGATGTAGGTGTATTCGATGGTGATGTGGTGGTGCATATTGGGGCAAGACCTCAGTTCGTCCCTGATTTGGTTAAAAGTTTGTTTGATTGGGCAAAAAAGTCAGAATTGCATCCCGTTCTCAAAAGTGCAATTCTGCATTATGAAATCGAAACAATTCACCCGTTTTCCGATGGAAACGGGCGTATAGGAAGACTTTGGCAAACGTTGATTTTGGCAAAATGGAACGCTCTTTTTGCTTGGATCCCAATGGAGTCAGTAATGTATGAGAAGCGACCTCAGTATTATTTGGCAATTGAGGCTGCTCGAAAAGAAAATAATAGTGCTACGTTTATTGAATTTGCGCTTTCAACAATTTTGGACACGATATCTGAACAAGAAAAGCACCAAGTTGAGCACCAAGTTGAGCACCAAGTTGAATTAACTGAAGTACAGATGAATGTGTTAAAATCGTTTCATAGTAAAATGCTGTCACGAAAAGAGATTTTTACGATAATTGAAATGAATAGTGATTCCCGCTCGTTCAAACGCCATATAGAACCACTCATCAAAGCGGGATTGATAGAGATGACTGTGCCTGATAAGCCAAGGAGCCGATTGCAAAAGTATCAGTTGACGGAGAACGGTAAGGCCTTCATTGATAAGAATGGATACTTGTAAATTACGATGATAGATGGAAAGTATAAGCTAATGGTAAAGTGAAAAATGACCCTTGAAGGCATCATTGTTGGTATTAATGGATATAATGATAGAAATTTCAACCTCAATAGCAGAAACGAGCGCAAGGTTACGTGTTATTTTGTTCCTGATATGGAAGGAAAAATCATATCGCTACACGAAAAATGGGATCTACAAACATGCAATTTTGCGTAAGTCCTATATCATACTCAAGCATCGTACAAAGACAAGAAATACATCGAATTAGTATTTCAAAAATATTACGCCAATCAAATAACGCTGAATCAAGCAGCAGAATATATGGGCATGAAAATCCCCTCTATCTGTAAATTCGCTGGGATCAGAGGCTGGGGCACATTATGAAATATGTAAGGGGTTTAATGTAATAGGATAGGTATCTGATACATATGGCAAGCACAAAAATTACAATTTGCATTGATGAAAGCACTAAAAAAGAAGCAGAAGACGTTTTGGATGCACTTGGATTGAACATGACAGATGCGATAATGGTGTTTTTAAACGAATTTATCAGGATGAAAGGAATGCCTTTTGATGGTACTATTGAACAAGAATCTCTTACAAAAAAGAAGGCTTTGAAAAACCAAACTCTTGCGCGAAAAGCAGTTGAAGGTGCAATTTTTCGCAAACGAGAAAAAGGATTTCCCATAGCATTGTACGATGTACAAAGAAATCAGCCATATATAGAATTTGCGAATGGACATAGAGAATATTGCAATGAGTAAGCCTAAGGTTAAGGTTTTTGCCGGGCCAAACGGCTCAGGTAAAAGTACTCTCACTGAGGAAATGCTCATATACGGAGCATACGTGAATGCTGACGATATTCAAGCGCATAGGGGATGTAATAACCTTGAGGCAGCACAAGAGGCCGAAGCATTGCGAGAGTACTTTTTGGCTCATCATATGGACTTTACGTTTGAGACTGTATTGTCCACTGATAGAAACATTTTGTTTCTGAAGCGAGCTAAAGAAGTGAGATATTTCATAGAAAGTGTTTTTGTACTGACAAATAATTCTGAAGTTAATGTCAAAAGAGTTCAAAGTCGTGTGGCGGAGGGCGGGCATGATGTCCCTATTGACAAAATTCACAGCAGATACAAAAAATCGCTCGATCGTTTGAAGACACTTGCCAAGATGAGCGATGAGTGTGAAGTCTATGATAATACTGATATTCCATATGTAATATATAGAAAAGACGCTGATGGCGAAGAAATCATGCCAAATAAATGTTGGAGCAAGGAGCAGATTATAAAATTACTATGCTAAATTACAGTCTACTTTTCACACATTCACAATCAAAAGGATAAGGAACCACCTCCCTACCAATGATTTTACATCACACAACACAATCATGCATCTTCAGATACGATAGTAACAGATCAATGGCTTCCTTAACCGTGCTGTCTCCACATTTTTTTGCAACTCCTATATGGAAAGAGATCAGATCACCGAGTATAGGATCTTTTGTATGTACATATCGTGTTGCATGCACTGTTGCTTCAATAACACTATTGTATCCTCTGTTTACGGGATGAAAGACATGTGGTGATTGCACAACATGTACAGGTGTTAGTGAGACAAGTACCTGTTGTGCTGTTTTGTTTTCAATCGTGCATGTACATGCAATCCATGATTCAAGTTCTTTTAAACGTTGTATGGAGATTCCCTCCAATGTTTCTGAAACATATTCTTCTGGATCTGGATCAGAAAATGCAGCTTTAACAAACCATCTTGTATCATCAGTAAT